>CANIKY010000062.1 GCA_947468085.1 Paracoccaceae bacterium
CCTTTCATATGTGCCCAAATATCCCCCGCGGAGCGTCCAACGACAGTCCCGCCCACGGCCTTACAAGGCCCCAAACCGCGCTTCTTGGCGCGGGGTCCAGCGCAGGTGCAACTGCCAGCCCGCATCGTCCAAAAGCTCTTGCACCACCACGCCTTCGGCCTGAAGCCAAGCATATTTGCGCCCCTCTGCAAAGGGCAGCGCCAAGTCCGTCTCGGTCTTAGCCTCGTCAAAGGCGGCAGAGATGGCGTCGAGCAGGGCTGGCAACCCCTCGCCCGTCAGGGCCGAGATCGCATATACATTGGCGCGGTTGGACAGATTGGCCTCTAGGGCGGCGCGCGCCTCGGGGGTGACAAGATCCAGCTTGTTCCAAACCTCGATCTGCGGCGTGTCGGCCGATACGCCAAGCGATGTCAAAATCTCCGCCACATCCGCCGCTTGTTCTGCCGTTTCAGGATGCGAGATGTCGCGGACATGGGCGATCAGATCGGCCTCTAGCACCTCTTCCAGCGTGGCGCGAAAGGCTGCGACCAAAGCTGTGGGCAGGTCAGAGATAAATCCCACCGTATCGGACAAAATCCCTTTGCGCCCCGAAGGCAAGACCACCCCGCGCATGGTAGGATCAAGGGTGGCAAACAGCATGTCCTTGGCCAGAACCTCGGCCCCTGTCATGCGGTTAAACAGCGTCGATTTGCCCGCATTGGTATAGCCCACCAAGGCCACTATCGGAAAGGGCACCTTGCGGCGCGAGGCGCGGTGCAGTTCGCGGGTTTTGACCACCTGCGCCAATTGGCGCTTGAGCTTGATCACCTCGTCGTCAATGGCGCGCCGGTCGGTTTCAATCTGCGTCTCGCCCGGCCCACCCACAAAGCCAAACCCGCCGCGCTGGCGTTCCAAATGGGTCCAAGCTCGCACAAGGCGCGAGCGTTGGTAAGACAGCGCCGCCAGTTCCACCTGCAACACCCCTTCGCGGGTGCGCGCACGGTCGGCGAAAATCTCCAAGATCAACCCCGTGCGGTCCAAAAGCTTGACGCCCCATTCCTTTTCCAGATTGCGCTGTTGTACGGGGCCCACAGTGCCATCGACCAACACCAGATCAATCTTTTCCTCTTTTAGAAGGGTCTTGATTTCTTCCACTTTGCCCGTGCCAAACAGCAACCCCGGGGCCACTTTGGACAGGCGCACAATCTGCGCGCCGATCACATCCAAACCGGGCAAAGCTGCCGCCAAAGAAACAGCCTCGGCCAACCCGTGTTCGGGCAGGCGGCGTTTGCGGTCAGTTTTGACGGCAGGATGCAAAACATAGGCGCGGGTCAGCGCCTCGGCGGTGTCATGCGTGCCGCGCGGCGGGCGCGGGTCTTTGGGCGGATCGAAATCGTCTATGCCCTCGTCGGGCTTGCCGCTCACTCTTCGCCTTCATAAAGGCTGATAGGGCCACCGGGCATGATGGTGGAAATGGCGTGTTTATAAACCAACTGGCTTTGCCCATCGCGGCGCAGCAAGACGCAAAAATTGTCAAACCACGTGATCATGCCTTGCAGTTTCACGCCATTGATCAGGAAAATCGTGACCGGCACCTTGGCCTTGCGCACATGGTTCAGAAAGGCGTCTTGTAAATTTTGCTTGTCGGCAGCCATGTTTCTAGCCCTTGTTTTTGTCGTTTGGTGGGTTGAATTTTACATCTGTGCAGCCCTGAAATGGACGCACCAACCACGAGGTAAGTATGGCCCTGCCTGAGGGCAGTTTCCAGAGGTTAATTCTCGTCCTCGTCATCACCGCCCTTGGTAGATGGCACAACGCCCAAAGACTTAAGCTTTCGATGCAAGGCCGAACGTTCCATCCCAACAAAACCAGCAGTTTTAGAGATGTTTCCGCCAAATCGGTTGATCTGGCCCAGAAGATATTCGCGTTCAAACACCTCGCGGGCTTCGCGCAAGGCCAGGTTCGCAATCGCCCCACCGATCACATACCGCCCACCCGAATCACCAGGCGCTTCCTGGCCTGGTAATTCATGCGCCGAAATGGGGCCTGCCCCATCGCCCAAAATCAAAACCCGCTCGATCACATTCCGCAATTGGCGCACATTTCCCGGCCATGTCATGGTTTGCAGCAAGGCCTCCGCCTCTGGCGATAAGTGGCGTAAGGTCAAGCCTTGGCTGCGATGAAACATATCAATGAAATGTGCTGTCAGTTCGGAAATGTCCTCACGCCGCTCTTCCAAAGAGGGCACTTGGATGGGCACCACATTCAAGCGATCATACAATTCTTGACGAAAACGACCCAGCGCAATTTCATTGCGCAAATCGCGCGAGGTGGACGAGATCACCCGCAAATCAACCCGCACTTTATGCGCGCCCCCAACACGGGTGAATTGCTGTTCGGTCAAAACGCGCAAGATTTTTGATTGTGTGCCAAGAGGCATGTCAGCCACTTCATCAAAATAGACCACGCCGCCATGGGCTTGTTCAAGCAGGCCCTTTTCAACACCACGTTCGGGCGTTTCACGGCCAAAAAGCACTTCTTCCATCCGCTCTGGTTCGATTGTGGCCGAGGATACCGTCACAAATGCCGCCGAAGCGCGGCCCGAATTGCTGTGAATGAACCGCGCAGCCAGTTCTTTGCCCGAACCGGCAGGGCCGCTTAGCATCACGCGGCCATTGGATTTTGTGACTTTATCCAGCTGCGATTTCAGCATCTTAAAGGCAGGGCTTGATCCAAGCATATCTGAAGATGTCACATCGCGCCGCCGCAAATCGGCGTTTTCGCGCCGCAATCGCGAGGTTTCCATGGCGCGGGTGACCACCACCAACAATTGGTCAATATTGAAGGGCTTTTCAATGAAATCATAAGCCCCCTGCTTGATGGCAGCCACCGCGATTTCAATATTGCCGTGGCCCGAGATGATGACCACAGGGACATCGGGATTGTCACGCTTGACCGATTTTAGAATGTCGATCCCATCCATACGGCTATCTTTCAGCCAGATGTCCAAGATCATCAACGAAGGCACCTCTTCATTGATTGCCGTCATGCAATCGTCTGAATTGCCAGCTAGCCGGACGCTATAGCCTTCGTCTTTCAAAATATCCCCGATCAAATCGCGGATATCCTTTTCATCGTCAATTATGAGAATATTTGTCATGCTTCCCCTCGGCCCGATTGGGTTTGGCTGCGGCCGGATTGTGATTTGGTCCGCGTGGCATGGGGCAGACGGATCTCTGCCATGGCCCCTGCGGTTGTGTTGCCTTCAAAGACGGGCGCGTCGATCAAAACCAACGTGCCGCCATGTTCTTCGATGATCTTTTTCACGATCGGCAATCCCAGTCCCGTGCCTTTTTCGCGCGTGGTGACATAGGGTTCAAATAGCCGAGAGCGGTCGGGCGGCAGACCAGTGCCATTGTCGGCAATCCGGATCACAGAAGTCCCATCGCGGGATTCAAGGCTGACGCGAATTTCCGGCACAAAGCTGGGGTCTTGGGATTTCCCCCGCTTTTCTTCAATCGCCTCTCCAGCGTTCTTGATCAGGTTTGTCATGGCCTGTCCAATCATGGTGCCGTCAAGTTCAATCATGACCGGCCCATCGGGCAGCGTGCTGCGAAAGGTTACGTCCGGCTGGCCGTTTTCTTGCAGCATGATGGCGGCCTTCACCAAGGCTTTCAGATCCGTCTCGCGCCTGTCAGGTTCTGGCATACGGGCGAATTTAGAGAATTCGTCCACGATCCGGCGCAGGTCGTTGGTTTGGCGGATGATGACATCTGCATATTGCTCTAACTCTTCGGGATCGCTGACTTGGGTGCGGTATTTACGCCGGATGCGTTCGGCAGACAGTTGAATGGGAGTAAGCGGGTTCTTAATCTCATGGGCAATACGGCGGGCCACATCGCCCCAAGCGGCCATGCGTTGGGCAGAAACAAGGTCTGTGACATCGTCAAAGGCCACAACAAATCCTTCAACGCCGCCATCCGCGCCGTGCCGTTCGCTCATCCGCACCAGCAGGCTTTCCAATTTACCACGCCGGGAAAGACGCACTTCCTCTTGCAACACGGCACCCGTGTCGGACTGCAGGCGTTCAAACAGCGAAGCCAGTTCGGGCGCCACCGCGCCAAGCGTCAAATCGGGGGCTGGTTCGGTGGCCAAATCCAGCATGCGCATTCCAGCGCGGTTGACAAATTCGATATGGCCCGCCGCATCAAGTCCGATCACCCCCGCCGTGATACTGGACAAAACTGAGTCAAAAAGCCGCCTGCGCCCTTCGGTTTGGCTGTGACCTGCCATCAAAGCCTCGCGCTGGCCTTTCAATTGGCGGGTCATCTGGTTGAACAGGCGGCCAAGCATCGCAATTTCGTCATCGCTTTCCTCTTCGGCCACCTGCACATCCAGATCCCCTGCCCCCACACGCTGCGCCGCCCCCGCAAGCCGCCCCACAGGCCGCGCCAAGCGCTCGGCAAACCACAACCCGCCCCAAATAGCGGCGATGATCAAAATCACGGCAAAGCCGAGATATAAGAGACCAAAGTTGAACAACACCTTGCCACGTTCGCTTTCCAACTGCTGGTACAGCGTGGCCGTTTGCTGGGTTTCATCCAGCAAGCCCAAGATCTTGCCATCTACCCTGCGTGAGACATAAAGCAATCGGTCGGGAAAGGTGGCCAAGTTCACCAAGGCGCGCAGTTCTGAATTGGGCCAGTCTTGAATCAAGACCACCTCGCCCGCTTTTGCGCGCATGATCTGGGCGGTTGTGGGTTTTTCAAAATCAAAGAGATAGCTTTTATCCCCCCTGATTTTCAAAACTCCGGTGGCGGTGATGACGTAAACCTCTTTCAACCCGCGCTGGATAGACGCCTGCGCCTTTACCAAAACTGGCCGCATAGCCCCATCATCGGCCAACGGATTTTGTTTTTGCGCCCCTTCTAAAATCTGCGCCAAATCCTGCGAGTCTTGGGCAAGGGTGGCGCTTTGCTCGACCTCGTAGGCCTGTGCAGCCTCAAGTGAGGCGCCCACGACCGACCTAACCCGATCTGAAAACCAGCCCTCTAGACCGATATTCACGGTCAAAACCCCAAAGACAGCGACCAGAACCGTCGGGATCAGCGCCACGATGGCAAACACCCCTGTCAGGCGCAGGTGCAACCGCGATCCGGCTGATTGGCTGCGCCGGTCCGATACCATCTGCACCACGCGCCGTAACACCAAAGCCGCCAGCACCAGCACATAGACCAAGTCGGCCAGCAAAATCAGGCGCAGGCTGGGCGACGATGCGCCTTGATTTAAAGGCCCCAGCGCCAAAAAGGTCGCCACCGCCATGACAGGGCCCAAAAAGACCAGCCCCAGCGTCAAACCGGTTTGCACCTGTCTGATCCGGCTGACCCGCGACAGGGCATTTGCCCATGTCGAAATGCCACTCTCTTGCTTCACAACCCGTCCCTAGCTGGCGCAGGCGGCACGATCGCCCGCGGTATCTTGTGAAACCTAAGGGATGCAACCCAGAAGACACACTTGATGTGGCTTTATTACATCAGCTTGCGGCGGCGTGTCACGCGGATATCCAGATCGGTGATCTTCTTGCGCAATGTGTTGCGGTTGATCCCCAAGAGATCGGCGCATTTGGCCTGATTGCCAGCCGTTGCATCCAGTGCGATCTCGATCAGGGGCAGTTCAATTTCACGCAAAATGCGGTCGTAAACGCCGTTCGGTGGCAATTGGCCATTGTGCAGATCGAAGTAGCGTTTCAGGTGCCGCGCCACCGATTGCGATAGCTTTTCGTTCTCGACAGCCCCGGCACGGGCCGGTTCTGCTGCTTGTGGGCCGCCCAAGACAGATTCAAGCTCGCCTGCCCCGATTTCGGGTTCAGAGGAGGTGACAAGCAACCTCTTGAGCACATTTTCCAATTGGCGCACATTGCCCGGCCATGGGAAGGCGCGCAAAATGTTGCGGGCTTGCTGGGATAATCTGCGCGTCATGCCCATTTCACGCTCGGCCCTTGTCATAAAATGATCTGCCAAAAGGGTGATGTCTTCGACCCGCTCACGCAGTGGAGGCACGTTGAACGACACGCCCCCCAAGCGATAGAACAGGTCTTTGCGCAGTCGCCCTTCCTCGACCCGAAGCGCTAGATCTTCTTGCGAGGTGGCCAGAACGCGTGGGGCGTGATCATCGGCCACATCCAGCAACCGCACCAGACGGGCTTGACCATCTTCATCAAAATCGGCCACTTCATCGACCAGCAAAGTACCGCCCCGTGCCTTGGCCATAAGGGTGGCGATGCCATCCACCCCACCCAGATCAGCCGCTTGGGCCACGATAAAGGGTTGGCTGCGGCGATCGGAAAAATCGTGGATGGCGCGGGCGATCAGGCTTTTGCCTGTGCCCGTTTCGCCCGTGATCAAAACGGGAAGATCGGTATTCATCACCTTGGCGACCAACCGATACAGCGCCTGCATCGCCGGCGTGCGCCCCACCAAGGGCAGATCATCCCCCGGTTCACGAACCGGGTTCACCACAGCCGCCGCCACCCTGCGCTTGGAATCCAGCGCGCGCGCGCAACGTTTCATCAGATCAGGCAGATCAAAGGGTTTGGGCAGGTAATCAAACGCCTCGGCCTCGGCCGCCTGAATGGCCGTCATGATGGTGTTTTGGGCTGAAATCACGATGACGGGCAGGCCGGGACGAATGCGGGTGATGCGGGGCAATGTCTCTAACCCGTTGCCATCGGGCATGATCACATCCGAGATGACCAAGTCCCCCTTCCCCTCTTCCACCCACCGCATCAGCGTCATCAAGCTAGACGTGGCATGCACCTTGCATCCTGCGCGTGTTAACGCTTGGGTCAGCACCGTGCGGATCGTGCGGTCGTCATCGGCGACCAAAACAGTGCCATCCATTCTAGCTCTCCTTCACTTTATCTTTGGGGGCAAGGGGCAGGGAAATGCGAAAAACCGTGCGCCCGGGAATCGATTCCGCCCCGATCAAACCGCCATGGTCGGTGATTATTTTTGACACCAGCGCCAACCCCAGCCCCGTGCCATTTTCGCGGCCCGAAACAAAGGGTTCAAAAATATCGGCGGCTATGTCGGGGGGAATTCCGGGGCCGTCGTCAATGATTTCAATCTGCAAGGGCAGGCTGGCGCCAGAACCATCCTTGCGCCGCAAGCGCAAGGAAAGATCATAAAAGGTGTGCAAACGGATGCGGCCCTGACGGTCGCGGCTGGCCTCGGCGGCGTTTTTGATCAGGTTCAAAAAGACCTGCATCAACTGGTCCGGGTCAGCCCAAGTCGCGGGCAGCGAGGGGTCGTAATCTTCGACAATCAGCATATGGCTGGCATAACCCATCAGTGCAGACCTGCGGGCCCTGTCCAAAGCGTCATGAATGTTGACGGCCCGCGCCTCGGGCGGACGCAAGTTGCCGAACTGTTCAACCTGTTCCAGAAGTTTGACGATGCGGCGGGTTTCTTCGACGATCAAATCCGTCAACTCACGGTCTTCGGGCGAAAGGTTCATCGACAACAACTGCGCCGCCCCCGATATGCCCGCCAGCGGGTTCTTGATCTCGTGCGCCAGCATTTCGGCCATGCCGATGGCCGACTTCGCCGCGGCCGAGGCACTGCGCGTGCGCCCGATCCGTTCGGCCATGACACGTGGCGAAATCAGCAGCAGAATTTGCGCCGGATCGTCTTGCAGCGGCGCAATTTGCAGCAAGCAATGCGGCAAGGTACGCTCTGACGTGGTAAGCGTGACATCGTTGATGTTGACATCCGATTGGTTGGCGCGGGCCCGTGCCAAGGATTCGTCCAAGGACACATCGGCTTTCAGCTTGTCGGTCAGGCTGTGGTGCAACAGGCTTTTGGACGACGCATTCAGAAAGGTTTCCGCCGCAGGATTGGCAGCAACGATTGTGTTTTGCGCATCAATCAGCAATGCGGGCATCGGCAAAGACGCCCAGATGGCGTTGAAAGGGGCATTGGGGTTCATGCCGCCTGCCTTTCGCCATTTGTGAAAATCTGACCGATCAACTGCAAAACCTGCGCGGGACTGTGGATGACCAAAAGGGTCTCACGCAAATGGGTCAATCCAGCGGCTTCTAGATACCAGCCCAAATGTTTGCGTGCGCAGCGCGCACCCAAATCTTTGCCGTAAAAGGACAGCATCGCCTCATAGTGGCCAGACACCAGTGCCGCCAATTTAGCCCCATGGGGTACGATAGGCGCGGGGGTTTTGTACAAATCATGGGCAATTTGCGCCAAAACCCAAGGCGCACCTTGCGCGCCGCGCCCGATCATCACGCCATCCGCCCCCGATTGGCGCAAAGCCTCGCGCGCAGTGGTGGTGTCAACAATATCACCATTGGCGATGACAGGGATGGTGACGGCCGCTTTCACCGCAGCAATCGCCGCCCAATTGGCGCTGCCTTTATAAAGCTGGCAGCGGGTGCGCCCATGCAGGGTGATCATGGTGATGCCCGCCTGCTCGGCGCGCTTGGCAAGGTCTGGCGCATTCAAGCTGGCATCGTCCCAGCCCAGCCGCGTCTTCAGCGTGACAGGCACATCCACCGCCTTTACCACAGCTTCGATGATGCGCAGCGCAAGATCGAGATCGCGCAGCAACGCTGACCCGCAGGCCCCGGTTGTCACCCTTTTGGTCGGGCACCCCATGTTGATGTCAATGATCTTTGCGCCTTGCCCAGCCACATAGCGGGCGGCTTCGGCCATCCAATAGGGATCGCGGCCCACCAATTGCACGGCGCTGGGCTGATCCATCCCAGAAACATCCAATGTGGCGCGTGCGCGCATTTCGGGATGGTCGCGCATCACCTCGGCTGAGGCAACCATTTCCGACACCACCAGCCCCGCACCAAATCCCGCAACAACCCGCCGCCACGGCAGGTCAGTTATTCCAGCCATAGGGGCCAGAATGATAGGGGGGGCCAGAATGACATCGGGGGCCAGAATGACATGGGGGGTCAGAATGATAGGGGGGGTCAGGGTGATGTGGGGATCTGGCACAGAGATTCCTTGGCATAATGCCCCTTCTTAAGGCGATTGACGGGAAAGCTCAAAGCATTGCCACTGAATTTTCGCCCTAATTTAAGGCATCGCTTAATTTTTAGGCACTTGATGCCAGCAAGACGAGGTTTACCGCTTTCATCTTCACCAAAATACCTGATGCAAAGCCTCCAGATCCCTAGGTTCGAATTCCATCTTGCCAAAGTTTGGGCTATGCCAATGCAAAGGGTTGGATGGATGACAACAGCAGCGATCATCGTGGCGGCGGGCCGGGGCCTTCGGGCGGGCGGCGGGCTTGCCAAACAGTGGCGCATCTTAGCAGGGCAACCTGTGGTGGCCCATGCTTTGGCGGCCTTTGCTGGCATGACGCGAGTCTTGGTCATTCACCCAGACGACCGCGCCTTGGCCGAAGGGGTGGCTGATGGCGCGCTGATCGTGCAAGGCGGGGCCACTCGGGCCGCATCGGTGCGCGCAGCGCTTGAGGCTTTGGCGGATCAAGGCGTCACAAAAGTGCTGATCCATGACGCCGCCCGCCCCGCCGTGTCGGCAGACCTTATCGCCCGTGTGTTGGCAGCCCTTGATCATGCCCAAGGCGCTGCCCCTGCCCTGCCTGTGACAGATGCCTTGTGGACAGGTGCCGAAGGCCGCGTGACAGGCACGCGCGACCGTAGCGGCCTTTTTCGCGCCCAAACCCCGCAAGGATTTGCCTTTGACGCCATTCTTAACGCCCACCGCGCCCATCAGGGCGATGCGGCAGACGATGTCGAAGTGGCCCGTGCCGCAGGTTTGACCATTGTGATGGTTCCAGGCGACGAGGCCAATCAGAAACTAACCTTCCCCGGCGACTTTCTGCGCGCCGAGCAGGCTTTGCACAAAACAGGAGCGCGCATGGATGTGCGGATGGGAAACGGCTACGATGTCCACGCCTTTTGCGAGGGCGACGCAGTGTGGCTTTGCGGCGTAAAAGTGCCGCATGGCAAGGCTTTGCTGGGGCATTCTGATGCAGATGTGGGCATGCATGCGCTGACCGATGCGATTTACGGCGCACTTGCGGCGGGGGATATCGGGCAACACTTTCCGCCCTCTGATCCGCAGTGGAAAGGTGCTGACAGCCAGATTTTCCTGAAACATGCCGCTGACTTGGCCCGCAGCCGCGGCTTTGCTATCACCAGTGCCGATGTAACGCTGGTCTGCGAGCGCCCCAAGATCGGTCCTCATGCCGTAGACATGCGACAAGCCTTGGCAGCCATTATTGGCATAGACCTTGACCGCGTTAGCGTGAAGGCCACAACTTCGGAACGCTTGGGCTTTACCGGGCGTGAAGAGGGCATTGCGGCGCTGGCCTCTGCCGTCTTGGTGGGCCTATGAGCCGGCTTTTGGTGATTTTCTTCGGTGTGGGCCTTTTGCGACCTGCGCCGGGCACTTGGGGGTCGGCTGTGGCGCTGCTTTTGGGTATGGGCATTTTGCAGCTTGGCGGGTTTCCATCCCTAGTTCTGGCAACAGGGTTGGTGACAGTTTTGGGCTTTTGGGCCTGCGGGGTGGAACTGCGCCCGGGCCAAGACCCGTCCGAGGTGGTGATTGACGAAGTGGCGGGCCAGTGGCTGGCGATGCTGTTTACAGCCTTTGCCTTTTGGGCGCGCGGCTTTCAGACCACGGGGTTTTGGAGCAGCGGGCATTTGGGTTGGCTGCCTTGGCCCGCTTGGGTTTTTCCCTTTGCGCTGTTTCGGCTGTTCGACATCTGGAAACCGTGGGTGATCGGCCGTGCCGACCGACGCAAAGATGTGGCGGGGGTGATGCTGGATGATCTTTGGGCCGGACTTTTCGCTGGCATCATCACAGTGATCTTGGCAGCACTTTACCACGGCTTTTTGTTTTTATGAGCGATTTAGCCCAAATTTTGGTCGCAGCCCGCCAGTTGGGCCTGCGCATCGCCACAGCCGAAAGCTGCACCGGCGGCATGGTCGCCGTCGCACTTACCGATCTGCCCGGATCGTCAGATATCTTCGACTGCGGCTTTGTCACCTATTCCAACCAAGCCAAGGTGCAGATGCTGGGCGTAAACCCGCAAAGCCTAAACACCCACGGTGCTGTCAGCGAGGCTGTGGCGCAAGAGATGGCCGAGGGTGCTTTGGTACGATCGACCGCGGGACTGGCCATTGCCATCACAGGCATCGCAGGGCCCGGCGGATCAGACGTAAAACCCGAAGGCCGCGTGTGCTTTGGCCTGGCCCGCCGTGACAGGCCCACCCAAGTGGAAACGCTAAATTTCGGCCCCCTTGGGCGCGAAAAGGTGCGTTTGGCAGCCCGCGATCATGCTTTGGGGCTGCTGATGCGGGCACTCATGTAATTCACTAATTGCCCCTTGTGGGGCACTACGGACAAGGTTTCTCCTTGAAATCATGCCATCTAATATGAGTGTAGAATGACGACTTTTGCGCCCTTTGCCGGTTTGACACCGGCGCATCCAGCCAAGACCAAACTCGCTTGCCTTTCCACTGCTGGCTTGGCGACGGGCACAAACGCAGGCTTGGCCAAGATCAGCTCTGATGCGGGCTATTTTGGGCGCTCCGGGCCCCTTGAGCCCTGATAAAACGATAAACCCGCATAACCCCTTTGCGCGTCGATACCAAAACCGAGGCGAACGAGCTAGACCTGACCGGCCATGGCGAACGCACCTAAAAGATGACCTCTTAAACCCTTAAGAATACAGCGTCTTTGCCCGCGCCTCGAACGCGCGCACGACGCGGGCCATGGCCTCACCAAACACCAAGCCAATCACACCGCCCAAAATCGGGTTGCGAAACTCGAAATCGACATCAAAAGTCACCATGCAAGACGCGGGCCCATGCGCCCCCTGTGCAAATTGCCACACCGATTTCAGATCGCGCAAAGGCCCGTCAAGGTACTGCGTCAAAATCTGGCCCTGTGTCGGCAGCAAAGTGACCCGAGAGCCAAACCTTTCGCGAAACAGTTTGAACGAAATCACCAAATCCGCTTCCATCACTTCTGCCAAAAGATCGTCATGGCCTGCAAGCGGCTGACGTGACCGGATCCGTGCCGCCCCAGTCCATGGCAAAAACTCGGGGTAGCGCGCGACATCAGCCACCAAATCAAACATCTGTTGCGGGCTGTGGGGCAGAAGCTTTTCTTCGTGATGCGTCGTCATACTGCCCCTTCTACAAGCCACGGGGCGCTTTCGCTCTTGCCACGGACCCTGCCCTGCATTTGAGTGGGTTGAAGATTAAAATCAAGAGGGGCCCATGGGCGAACGTCCTTATGTGATCGACCAGATGATCTCTGCCAAGTCCATTGCCGCGCGGGTGGAAGAGTTGGCCGCCGACATCACCGAGTATTTCAAAGGCACTGACAAATTGGTCGTGGTGGGCCTGTTGCGGGGATCGTTTGTCTTCATCGCTGACCTTGTGCGCGAATTGGGCCTGCCGGTAGAGGTCGACTTTCTGGAAGCGTCGTCTTACGGCGATTCCATGCGCTCCAGCCGCGAGGTGCGGATTTTAAAGGATATTCGCGGCGAAATTGCTGGCCGCGATGTGCTGGTGGTGGAAGATATTGTCGACACCGGCTACACGCTTCACCATGTGCGCAAGGTGCTAGAAGCCCGCGAACCACGCCGTTTGTGTGTGTGCGCGCTGCTGGACAAACCCTCGCGCCGCGAGGTGGATATCAAGGCCACTTGGACGGGCTTTGAAATTCCCGATGAATTTGTGGTGGGCTACGGCATTGACTATGCGCAGCGCAATCGCAACTTACCCTATATCGGCAAAGTTCGTTTCACTGAATAAAATTTAGCACATTAGGAGGCCGGATTGCCCCGTCTGTTGCGCACCTTAGCTGTTATTGGCCTTATGGCTGCAACATTCGTCTGGTATGTCACCTTGCCCGCTGTGCGAGACACGTCAGCGCTTGAGGCATTGACGGGCAACCCCGTCAACGGCGAGATGGTCTTTTGGGCGTCGGGCTGCGCGTCTTGTCACATGGCCCCGGGGGCCACGGGGGCGGATCAGTTGATTCTGGCGGGTGGACTTGCCCTGCCCACCCAATTTGGAACGTTTTATGCGCCCAACATCTCGTCTGATCGCGAACAGGGGATTGGCGGATGGTCGATTGCAGCTTTTGCCCATGCACTGCAAGACGGTGTCACGGGGGATGGCGCGCATGAATACCCAGCCATGCCCTATCTGGCTTATGTCAAGATGGCTCCGCAGGATCTGGTAGATCTGAAAACCTTCCTTGACACGCTGCCCGCTTCGGCCACGCCCAACATCCCCCATGATCTGACCTTTCCGTTTTCGCTGCGTTCGACCTTGGGGGTTTGGAAGCTTTGGGCGGGCCAACCAGACTACGTTATGACGGGGGATTTGCCCCCTGTTCTGACGCGCGGCCGGTATCTGGCCGAGGCTTTGGCCCATTGCGGCGAATGCCACACCCCGCGCGATGAACTTGGAGCCTTGCGACAGTCTGCTTGGCTATCGGGGGCTGTGATAGACGCAGGCAAGGTTAAAGTGCCCAACATCACGCCGGCCAAACTGGTTTGGACACAGGAGGAGATATTCACCTACCTTACCACCGGCTCAACGCCCGAGTTTGACTACGCAGGCGGCGCCATGGCCCATGTGGTGGATAATTTGGCCCATCTGCCAAAAAGTGACATTATGGCCATTGTGGCCTATCTAAGGGCGGCCCACCCTATTCCCTAACCAAAGTTTGCCCCCCAACTGCAGCTAAATTTGCCGGAATCTCCCTACGTGGGCCGTAACGCAAAGGTGTCCTATTTGGAGAATATGTGGGTCGAAATTGATCTACAGGGGTGTGAACGCTGAGCCCTTAGATCACACACTCTGTCCTAAGGGCCGCAAAATTATCAGTTTGCCACACTTGAGAGAAACTCAACGAACCCATCTGTCGATCCTTGAACCGCACAACCTTGGCGGTCAGGAAAGGTCAGATTATGCAACTTATCTTGCTTGTGGTTTTAGCCGCACTTATGGTTTCAAGCGCCGCGACGGCCCGTGCCGCGTTTGAGTTTTCACAATCACAAGGGATTAAACTGGAAAGCCTGACCCTTTATGGCACAAAACATACCCTTATCTACGGTTCTTATGATACCGGCCTTCGGTATGTCCTAACCGACCAATTCAAAATTGGGGCGGATCTTGGGCTGGATTATACCCAATTGGACGAGGAAAATGGCGGGGCAAGCTATCTTACAGGCGTGATTGATAGCCGATACGGCAAAATCTCTATCGGAAAACCCCGACTTGTGATGCCTGCAGTTTTTGATGCGCCAGAACTTGGCGGTTCTAGAATGTTGGATCTTTTACAAGGACGGTCTCGCGAAGAATGGCAGATCATTGGAGCCTTTTTTTCCAAAGTCCCCCCCCTTCATGGGATGCGCTATGATGGAAAGTTTGGTCAAATCGAAATAGCCGCCGCAATGCAAAACTTGGGCACAGCGGAAAAATGGGTTCGCTCTGCGGCCCTTTCCTATCAATTCGGGGCGCAAAGCATTTCGGTTGGGCGCACAACGATTGATTTGAACAAGTCCCGCGCAGCGATGACCAAATTGGCCCTGCGGTTCGCGCATGGCCGCATAGCGGGTGGATTGATGGCAAGCCGAAAGGAACTTTTTGGTTTTCGCGAGAAAATCATAAATGCTTTTCTTAGCTATGACATATCGGACCATGTTGCTGTAAATGCACAAGTCTTTCACGTCACGCTTAACCATCAATCCTATGTTGATTGGGGGGCGGATGTTGTTTATCGGCACAACTCAGGGTTATTTTTGCAAACGGGCATAGCGCAGCTTAAGAGGCAATCTGATCGGGCGATCAACCTGTCATTGGGGTACAAGTTCTAAAGAAACTTTGGCCTGTTAAGGATTGAGACAATGGGGAACGGGGCAGTGTTAAGACTGCCGAAGTTTTTCCCGGCGGTTCGCAGCCAAGCGCGTGAAGTCATCGCCCGCGTGATAGCTTGACCGCGTCAAGGGTGTCGCAGAAACCATGCTGAACCCTTTGCCCCAAGCCGCCACTTCGTAAGATTTAAACTCATCTGGGGTCACAAAGCGGTCGATGCGGTGGTGTTTGGGTGTGGGTTGCAGATATTGGCCCACCGTCAGAAAATCCACATCAGCGGCGCGCATATCATCCATCACTTGCAAAACAGCCTGCCGGTCTTCGCCCAAGCCCACCATGATGCCAGATTTGGTAAACAGGGTCGGGTCCAACTCTTTCACCTTTTGCAACAACCGCAGGCTGTGAAAATACCGCGCACCTGGCCGCACCTCGGGGTAAAGGCCGGGCACGGTTTCCAGATTGTGATTGAACACATCCGGCCGCGCCGCCACCACAGATTCCAACGCCGAAGGGGGGCATTTCAGAAAATCAGGGGTCAAAACTTCAATCGTCGTTCCGGGCGCGCGGTGGCGGATGGCACGGATGGTCATGGCAAAGTGCTCGGCACCGCCATCGTCCAAATCATCGCGGTCAACCGAGGTGACAACGACATGTTTCAGCCCCAGTTCCGCCACGGCATGGGCCACCCTGCCCGGTTCAAAGGCATCCAGCGCCTTGGGTTTGCCCGTGGCGATGTTACAAAAAGAACATCCGCGCGTGCAGATATCACCCATGATCATCATCGTGGCGTGACCTTGGCTCCAGCACTCGCCCACGTTGGGGCAACCAGCCTCTTCGCACACAGTCACCAATTTCTTGTCGCGCAAAATGTCGCGGGTTTGTTTGTAACCCACTGATGTTGGGGCTTTCACCCTGATCCAATCAGGTTTTTTGGGCTGAGGATTGTCTGCGCGGTGCGCCTTTTCGGGGTGGCGTTCTTCGGGCAGCGTCAGATCGCGCGACATACCACTCTCCATTACAGGTGGAGCAGACATAACCTTTGCAGCGGTTAAAGAAAAGTTGTTCTGAAGATGTAGCCAAACCACCAACGCAAAGCCGCTATGCACGTGATGCTCGCGTAAAAGCCCGTGGAATTATTTGCCCCTTAAACTCTGGATCGGGCTTTGATAGACCCTATCTTAGCAACACGCACCTATCGCTGCTTTGCGGGGCACTTCAGCCTTCAAAAGCGGCGGTGTTCTTGTGCGACACAATTGAAAATTTGCTAGGATTCGGAGAGAGTTATGACCACAAACACCACCAACTCGGGCAAATGCCCCGTCATGCACGGCGCTGGCAGCCAAACCACCTTTGCCGCGCGGTCAAACAAAGACTGGTGGCCGAACCAGTTGAACCTGAAAATCTTGCACCAGCATTCGCCCAACTCAAACCCGATGGGTACGGATTTTTCCTATGCAGCGGCGTTCAAGGCATTAGACCACGCAGCCCTGAAGGCTGACCTTGCAGCCTTGATGACCGACAGCCAAGATTGGTGGCCCGCCGATTGGGGCCATTACGGGCCGCTTTTCATCCGCATGGCATGGCATTCGGCGGGAACCTACCGCACCGGCGACGGTCGTGGGGGGGCTGGAACGGGCACACAGCGCTTTGCGCCGCTGAATTCTTGGCCAGATAACGTCAACCTTGATAAGGCCCGCCGCTTGCTGTGGCCGATCAAACAAAAATACGGCAATGCAATTTCTTGGGCTGATCTGATGATCTTGGCCGGCAACAGCGCGCTGGACACAATGGGCCTTGCACCCTTTGGCTTTGGCGGTGGCCGTACCGATGTGTGGGAGCCTGAGGAAGACATTTACTGGGGCAACGAAGACACTTGGCTGGACGACAAGCGCTATTCAGGCGACCACCAGTTGGAAAACCCGCTTGCCGCCGTGCAAATGGGGCTGATCTATGTGAATCCCGAAGGGCCAAACGGGGTGGCAGATCCAGTCGCCTCAGGCCGCGACATTCGCGAAACATTCGCGCGCATGGCGATGAATGATGAAGAAACTGTGGCCTTGGTTGCGGGCGGGCACACCTTTGGCAAAGCCCACGGCGCGGGCGATCCGGCCCTTGTTGGGCGCGAACCCGAAGCCGCTGGCCTTGAAGAGCAGGGGCTTGGCTGGAAGAACGCGTTTGGAACAGGCGTAGGGGCCCATGCAACAGGTTCGGGGATCGAGGGCGCATGGAAGCCCAATCCGACGACTTGGGATATGGGCTATTTCAAGGTTTTGTTCAAATATGACTGGACCTTGGGCAAAAGCCCGGCGGGGGCGCAACAATGGCACCCCGTGGGCTGTGCGCCCGAAGACCGCGTGGTCGATGCCCATGATCCGACCAAAACCCATCTGCCGATGATGACCACCGCAGATATGGCGATGAAGTTGGATCCGATCTATGGCCCGATCTCGCGCCGCTTTCATGAGGATCCGGCGGCATTTGCCGATGCTTTTGCGCGCGCATGGTTCAAACTGACGCACCGCGATATGGGGCCGAAGGTCTTGTATCTGGGGCCTGACGTTCCTGCCGAGGATTTGATCTGGCAAGATCCCATTCCGGCACACGAAGGGGCTTTGATCTCGGCGGCTGATGTGACGGCCCTTAAGGCTGCGATCTTGGCATCGGGGTTAAGCGTATCCGAGTTGATTGGCGCGGCTTGGGCCTCGGCCTCGTCTTTCCGTGGGTCGGACAAGCGCGGTGGTGCCAATGGCGGGCGGGTGCGGTTGGCGCCGCAAAAAGACTGGGCTGTCAATCAGCCTGCGCAGTTGGCCCGCGTTCTGAAAGCGCTGGAAGGTGTTCAGGCGGGGTTCAAAGCG
>CANIKY010000063.1 GCA_947468085.1 Paracoccaceae bacterium
AATATTCTGACTGTGGGCGGATGGACGCTGATCTCGCGCGGGACGGGCTTTGCCCGCGATGTGATGATGGCGGCCTATCTGGGCACCGGCCCCGTGGCCGAGGCGTTTTTGATCGCCTTTTCGCTGCCCAATATGTTTCGCCGCTTTTTTGCCGAAGGCGCGTTCAACATGGCCTTTGTGCCGATGTTCGCCAAAAAGCTGGAAGGGGGCGAGGATGCCGCAGGCTTTGCCCGCGATGCGTGGAACGGCATGGTGATGCTTTTGTTGGCCTTTAGCGTGATCGGCACGTTTGCCATGCCGTGGCTGGTTTGGGCCATGGCCTCGGGCTTTACGGGTGAGCGGTTTGATCTGGCGGTGACCTTTGGCCAGATCTCGTTTTCCTATATCCTGTTCATCTCGCTGGTGGCGCTGCTGTCGGGCATTTTGACCACGCATGGCCGTTTTTCTGAGGCGTCCTTTGTGCCGGTCTTGATGAATCTGGTCTTCATCGCCGCCATGGGGCTGGCCGTCTGGGCGGGATGGGACATGGGGCTGACCCTGTCGTGGACCGTGCCGCTGACGGGGGTGGCGCAACTGGCGTTCACTTGGGTGTCGGCGCGTAAGATCGGCTATCGCTTTACCTTCGGCATGCCAAGGTGGACGGCGGATCTGGCCCATCTTGCCATGATCGCAGGCCCTGCGGTGTTGGCGGGCGGGGTTGTGCAGATCAACCTGCTTGTCGGGCGTCAAGTGGCGAGTTTTACCGAAGGGGCGGTCGCTTGGCTGTCTTATGCTGACAGGCTGTATCAGTTGCCCTTGGGCGTGGTGGGGATTGCGATTGGCACGGTGCTGCTGCCCGACCTGTCGCGGCGCTTGCGCGCAGGCGATGCCGAGGGGGGGCGCGCCTCGTTCAACCGCGGGGCCGAGTTTGCGCTGGCCATGACGCTGCCTGCCGCCGTGGCGCTGGCTGTGCTGGCGGAGCCTTTGTGTTCGGTTTTGTATGAACGCGGGGCGTTTAGCTTTGCGGACACCAAGGCCACGGCCCTTGTACTGGCGATATACGGCCTTGGCCTGCCCGCCTTTGTGCTGCACAAGGTCCTTCAGCCGCTGTTTTACGCCCGCGAAGACAGCCGCAGCCCGTTTCGCTTTGCTGTTTTGTCAATGATCATCAATGCGGCTATTGCGGTGGGGATGCTGCCCTATCTGGGCTTTTCCGCCGCCGCTTGGGCCACAACTCTTGCGGGCTGGGTCATGGTGGGCCAACTGTGGTGGGGATCGCGCCGCATGGGGCCGGAGGCACAGTTTGATGCCCGCTTGATCCAGCGCATGCCGCGCATCGTGGCGGCTTGTGCCGTGATGGGGGTTGTTTTGGGGGCCGCCGCTTGGGCCATGACATCCGCTTTACACATGGATTTTTGGCGCTATCCGGCGCTGGCAGGTCTGTGCGCTTTGGGGATTGCGGCCTATTTCGGAGCGGGCACGGCTCTTGGCGCGTTTAAGGTCAAAGACTTTGCAGCCCTGCGCAGACGGGCTTAACGCCGCCGAATAGAGGCCAAAAGCCTGCTCCACCCACCCGGACTGACGGCGAAAGACAGCAAGAACCCCGTGGCAAAGCCTGCAAGCTCTGCAACCCAATCCCAACCGATGCTTTGGTCATAGCCATAAGCCACCAGCGAAAAGATGCCAAAGAGGATGCGAAAGCCCATCAAAAAGCCGATCAGCTGAAAAGCCCGCAAGCGCGCTGCCCCGGCCCCTGATGCGCGCATCCATTGGATATAGCTAAAGGCCCCGATCAGCCCATAAACCGGCGGATAGCCCCCGATCAGCCCGCCGTGGGCAAAGGGAACCGCCGTATAGGCCAGCGCCGCGATCAGCGAGGAGGCCAAAAACACCACCAAAACCGCCCACCAAGCAAACACCTCGCCCACGAATTTGCCCAAAGCCAGCAAAATCACGATGACAAACAGCGCCTGCGTCAGGTCTATGTTGACGATGCCGTAGGTAAAAGGGCGATAAAGCCCGTCCATTGGAAACTGCCACAGGATCAGCATTTGTCGCAGATAATCGGGCGAAAAGGCGAAATCCTGAATGGCTTGCGCCCGCCAGCCAATCCCCGAAGGCCCGCCCACAAGACCGTTGGCGGCGGCATTCACCACCACCTCCATCGCGATCATGGGCAGGGCAAGGGCCCAAGTGATGGCAGGCAGGCGGTTCATCGGGGCTTGGATTTGGTCAGACATGGGGCCTCTTATCAGGGCGCGCAATTGACGCCCGCTGTGGGGACAGATAAGGGCAAACGTCACCTTTCGCCAGATGGAGCTATCATGTCCGAGCCGGTCCAAACGCCTCTGACCAAAACAGCCGCTTTTCCGACCCGCATCTTCTCGGGCATCCAGCCTTCGGGCGGGTTGACCTTGGGCAATTACCTTGGGGCGCTCAAGCGCTTTGTGGAAAAGCAGGACGAAGGGATCGAGACGGTTTATTGCTTGGTCGATATGCACGCCATCACGGTCTGGCAGGACCCCGTCAAACTGCGCCACCAAACGCGCGAGGCGGCGGCGGGGTTCATCGCGGCGGGGATTGATCCGACACGCTCCATCCTTTTTAACCAAAGCCAAGTCACGGCGCACGCCGAACTCGCTTGGATCTTCAACTGCATCGCCCGCATGGGTTGGATGGGCCGGATGACCCAATGGAAGGACAAAACCGCAGGCAAAGATGCCGAGGCGGCCAGCCTTGGCCTTTTTGCCTATCCTGCCCTGATGGCCGCCGACATTCTGGCCTATAAGGCCACCCATGTTCCCGTGGGCGAGGATCAAAAGCAGCATCTAGAGCTGTGCCGCGACATCGCGATCAAGTTCAACCACGACTACAAGGTCAATTTCTTCCCCGTGGTCGAACCGGTGATCGAGGGGGCCGCCACCCGTGTTATGTCACTGCGCGATGGCACTTCGAAGATGTCAAAGTCTGACCCTTCGGATCAAAGCCGCATCAACCTGACGGACGATGCCGACACGATTTCCAAAAAGATCCGCAAGGCTAAAACCGATATGGACCCGCTGCCCGATCATATTGACGGGCTGAAAGACCGGCCAGAGGCAAAGAACCTTGTGAATATCTACGCCGCTTTGGCAGGCCACACCCCCGCCCAAGTGATTGCCGACTATGCCGGCGCACAGTTCGGCACCTTCAAGCCCGCTTTGGCCGATCTGGCCGTGGCGAAACTGGAACCCATCACGACCGAGATGAACCGCCTGATGAAAGACCCCGCCGAGATCGACCGCATCTTGGGCGCAGGGGCCGCGCGCGCCGATGCCTTGGCGCGGCCGGTGCTGGATCAGGTTTATGACATCATCGGCATGATCCGTTCGCGGCCGATGTAATCAGGCCAACTAAACCCCAAAGCATAGAATCGGTTTGGGGGGTTGGTTGGCTAAAACACCCGATTTTGCCAAAAGCGCCTTGGGTCAGACCCAAGGCGCTTTTTTCATTTTGATAAAGATCACACTTTTTCAGTCTGTTACACCCAATCTGCCCGCTTCGATCGCCTGTCACGGAATCGATTCATATTCACCCGATAGTTGTCGATGAAGTCACTTGCCTCTTTCCCGGATGCCCGCGCCTGTCCCCGCAGCTGGGCCATTGACTGACCGGGCTTAAGCCCCTGGACCTGTTCAGGCCAGGGGCATTTTTTTGCGATAGTCCTTGCGGAATGACCCTCTTTCGCTTTGCGGCGGTGGGTGATTAACTGCGGGTTTTAGGGGGCCATCATGACAATCACCACCCAAACCAGCGTTGTGCGCACCTATTTCGAAGGGCGCTGGCATGACGGCGATCTGGCGGTGATGAAAGCCTCTGACCACGGGATATGGCAGGGCTCGTCGGTCTTTGACGGGGCACGCCGGTTTGACGGGCTGGTGCCTGATCTGGATAAGCACTGCGAACGCCTCAACCGCTCGGCCGAGGCGTTGATGATCACCCCCACCTGCACCCCTGACCTGATTGAAACGCTGATCCGCGAAGGTCTAGAGGGGTTCGCCCCCGGCCAAGCCGTCTATATCCGCCCGATGTATTGGGCGCTGCATGGGTCTGATTTGGGTGTGTCGCCGCAACAAGGGGCTACGGGGTTTGCCATCGCGCTGGAAGAATGCGCCATACCCAGTCCCACCTATGCCACCACCGTCACCCGCACCCGCTTTCGCCGCCCCGTGCTGGAAGATGCCGTTTGCAACGCAAAGGCCGGCTGTCTGTACCCCAACAACGCCCGCATGTTGACCGAGGCGAAATCTAAGGGGTTTGGCAATGCCTTGGTCGCCGATGCATTGGGCAATCTGGCCGAAAGTGCTACGGCCAACGTGTTTTTGGTCAAAGATGGCGTGGTCTTCACACCCATCCCCAACGGCACCTTCCTGTCAGGCATCACCCGCGCCCGCCACATTGCCAACCTGCGCGCGGACGGGGTCGAGGTGGTGGAAACCGTGTTGACCTTTGACGACGCCCATAAGGCCGATGAAATCTTTCTCTCGGGCAATTTTGCCAAGGTCACCGCCGTGTCCGCGTTTGACCACACGCTGTACCCCCACCGCCCCATGACCCAACGGGCCCGTGCGCTTTATCTCGATTGGGCTGCCAGCAGCAGGGCATGACCTGCCAGAAAGGCTTGTCATTCCCAGCCCCCATAGGCGATAAGGGCCGCAAAGGAGATCCCCATGCGCAAGTTTCTGGTCGTGCTGGATGATAGCCGTGAATGCCTGAACGCCATGCGGTTTGCCGCTTTGCGGGCGGCCAAAACCCAAGGCGGGGTGCAGATCCTGTCGATCATCCCGCCGGAAGAATATCAGCACTGGATGGGTGTGGCCGATCTGATGCGCGCCGAAGCCCGCGAGCGAATCGAAGCGCATTTTGAAGTGTTCGCCAAATGGATGCGCGACCGGCATGGGGTGAACCCCGAACTGGTGATCCGCGAAGGCGATCCTGAGGCTGAGATTTTGGCCCAAGTGCGCGAAGACCCGCAGGTGGGCGTGCTGGTGCTGGGTGCCAACCACGAAAAATCCGGCCCCGGCCCCTTGGTCACAGCCCTAACGCGCAGCGCCGGTTCCCTGCCCGTGCCGATCACCATCGTACCCGGCGCCATGAGCAAAGAGCGGCTGGAAAGCATCACCTAGGTTGTACGCCCCGCCTTTGCCCCGGCGCAACCTTGACTTAACGCCGCCCAAGGCGCATATCTGACAGGAATAGTCAGGAGTTGCCCCATGTTCATCCAGACCGAATCCACGCCCAACCCCGCAACCTTGAAATTCCTGCCCGGTTTGGCCGTGCTGGATGTGGGTACAGCCGATTTTCCTAATGCCGAAGCTGCCCTAAAATCCCCCCTCGCAAACCGGATCTTTGCGGTGCAGGGCGTGACGGGCGTGTTCTTCGGGCTGGACTTTGTCACCGTGACCAAGGCCGAAGGCATTGACTGGCAGCATATCAAGCCCGCGATCTTGGGCGCGGTGATGGAGCATTACCAATCCGGCCAACCGGTTATCGAGGGGGAGCAGGCCGCAGCCCATGCCGCCCATGACGGCCCCGATGGCGCGATCATCACCCAGATCAAAGAGCTGCTCGACACAAGGATCCGCCCTGCTGTGGCGCAAGACGGCGGTGACATCACCTTCCACGGGTTTGATCGTGGGGTGGTTTACCTGAATATGAAGGGCGCTTGCGCCGGTTGCCCCTCGTCCACGCTCACGCTGAAGATGGGCATCGAAAACCTGTTGCGCCACTATATCCCCGAGGTGACAGAGGTGCGCCCTGTTGCCGCCTGACGATCTCGTTCTGGCCTTTGACACATCGGCGGCGCATTGCGCCGCCGCTTTGTTATCGGGCGATCGGGTTCTAGCCGAGCGGTATGAGCCGATGGAAAAAGGCCAAGCCGAACGCCTGATGCCAATGCTCGCCGATATGCTGGCCGAGGTGGGTGTTGGGTGGCGCGATCTGGCGCGGATCGGCGTGGGCACGGGCCCCGGCAATTTCACCGGCGTGCGGATTTCTGTGGCGGCCGCACGCGGCTTGGCCTTGGGTCTGGGCATTCCAGCCTGTGGCGTCTCATCCCTGCAAGCGCAGGCTTTGGGGACCAAGGGCGCGGTCCTCTCCAGCCTAGATGCCCGCAAAGGCGGCGTATACTTGCAAAGCTATGGCCAGTCAGAAGTGCTTGTGGCGCAAATTCTCGACATCGCTCATCTGCCACCCATGCCCCCCGCACTCTGCGTAGGCTTTGCTGCCGAAGCAATCGCTGCCCATTGCGCTGGCCAAGCGGCCCCGCCCCGCTATGCCCTGTGCGAGGCCATAGCCCGCCTTGCCAAAACGCAAAACGCCCCAGATGGGCAACGCCCCGCCCCCTTCTACCTGCGCAGCGCCGATGCGGCCCCCCCGTCCGACCCGCCGCCCCTGATCCTGCCATGACAGCGGCTGAAATGGCGCAGCTTCACGCCGAAAGCTTCACCCTGCCCCCACCTTGGTCGCAGGCCGAACTGGAAGCCACGCTTGCAAGCCCTTTCACCTTCGCCTTGACAAAGTCGCAAGCCTTCCTTCTGGCCCAAGTTGTGGCGGGCGAGGCCACGCTTTTGACCATAGCCGTCGCCCCCATCGCCCGCCGCTTGGGCTTGGGGCGCGCGCTTGTGGCAGACTTTCTCACCCAATCCCGACAGCGCCAAGCCACCAGCGCCTTTTTGGAAGTGGCCGAAACCAACCACGCCGCCCGCGCCCTTTACACCGCCGCAGGCTTTGCCCCCACGGGTCGACGCAAGGGCTACTACCGCGCCGCAGGCCAAAGCGTCGATGCCATCCTGATGGGCCGCGCACTTTAAACCCAACCCCTATTCACCAAGGCGCAAGTACTCCTAGGGGTGTGATGCGCAATCAGAAATCCTCCAGTCGCGGATTTGCGCTAAAGAAAGTCCGGCCCATGGTCTGGCTTGGGGGCAGGATGTCCCCCAGCAGGGCCCGCCGGACGCCCACTGCTTGATCACTTGATCAAATACCCGACGGCCCCCCGTTAGATTTCTATTGACCACCCCCGCCGCATCATCCCTAAATCACCCACGACCGCCGCGATCTGGCCTCATTGAGTCTGCCAGTTCCAATGGCGCAATGTTTTGACAACTGGGAGACAGACATGACCCTGATGAAACGCCTGCTGGGGGCTTCGGCCGTTCTGGCGCTAAGCGCTGTGGCCGCATTGGCCGACCCTGCCATCATCTATGACGTTGGCGGCAAAAACGACAAATCCTTCAACGAAGCGGCCTTTAACGGCGCGCAGCGTTGGGCTGCCGAAACCGGTGGCACTTTCAAAGAGCTGGAAATGCAAAACGAAGCCCAGCGCGAGCAGGCCTTGCGCCAACTGGCCGAAGCCGGTGCCAACCCGATCGTCATGACGGGCTTTGCCTTTGGCGATGTGTTGAACGCCGTGGCGCCTGACTATCCTGACACCAAGTTTGCCATCATCGACAATCCAGTGGATCAGCCGAACGTCCAATCAGTTGTCTTTACCGAAGAGCAAGGCTCTTACCTAGCAGGCATCATGGCCGGCATGGCAACTAAGTCGGGCGTCGTTGGGTTCGTCGGGGGCATGGACATTCCCCTAATCCGCCGTTTCGGTTGCGGCTATGCTCAGGGTGTCGTAGCGGTAAAGGCAGACGCAACGATCATCGCGAACATGACGGGTACGGACGGCTCGGCTTGGAACAATCCGGTGAGGGGAGCCGAGATTGCCAAGTCGCAGATCAGCCAGAAGGCAGATGTTATCTATGCCGCTGCAGGTAATACCGGAGTTGGTGTACTTCAGGCGGCTGCGGATGGTGGCGTCTTGTCAATCGGTGTCGATAAAAACCAAAACTACCTTCACCCCGGCCAAGTTCTGACCTCAATGGTCAAGCGCGTCGACAATGCGGTTTATGAAGCCTTCAAATCGGGCGCTGATCTAAAGCCCGGCGTCTTCGTGATGGACCTTGCTGCAGGCGGTGTGGACGTGGCCATGGATGACAACAACGCCGCCCTCGTCTCGCCAGAGATGAAGGCCGCCGTCGAAGACGCTGCCGCCAAGATCAAATCCGGCGAGCTGAAGGTACACGACTATACGTCCGACAACACCTGCCCCGCTGGCCAGTTCTAATGGCTGACGCGATACAAGGGGGGCGGCAGGCAACTGCCGCCCCCGATCTGTCTTATGCCATCGAACTCAAGGGCATATCGAAAGCCTTTGGTCCGGTGCAAGCCAACCGCGACATCAACATCGCCGTACCGCGCGGCACGATCCACGGCATCATCGGCGAAAACGGCGCGGGCAAGTCGACACTGATGTCGATCCTGTACGGTTTTTACAAAGCCGACGCCGGCGAGATCTTTATCAACGGTACGCTCACCGCCATCCCTGACAGCCAAAGCGCCATCCGCGCCGGCATCGGCATGGTGTTTCAACATTTCAAGCTGGTGCAGAATTTCACTGTGCTGGAAAACGTCATTCTAGGCGCCGAAGATGGCCCTTTGCTCAAATCCTCGCTCACCCGCGCGCGCGCCGAGCTAGAGGCGCTTAGCCGCGAATATGATCTGGATGTGCATCCAGACGCGGTCATCGAAGACCTGTCTGTCGGCCACCAGCAACGGGTCGAGATCCTCAAAGCCCTGTATCGGCAGGCTGAAATCCTGATCCTAGACGAACCGACCGGCGTTTTGACCCCCGAAGAGGCCGACCACCTGTTTCGCATCCTTGCTGGCCTTAAGGCCCGCGGGCGCACGATTATCCTGATCACCCACAAACTGCGCGAGATTATGGAAGCGACAGACACCGTTTCCGTCATGCGGCGCGGCACGATGGTGGGCACGCTCAAAACCGCCGAAACCTCGCCCCAAGCGCTGGCAGAGTTGATGGTGGGCCGAAAAGTCTTGCTAGAAGTCGAAAAGCGCCCTGCCACCCCCGGCCGCGAGGTGCTGGTGGTGGAAAACCTGACGGTGCGCACCGACGGGGTGGAGCGGTTGAAAGGTGTCAGCCTGACCATCCGCGCGGGCGAGATTTTGGGCATCGCGGGCGTGGCAGGCAACGGCCAGTCCGAGCTGTTGCAAGCCTTGGGCGGCATTGCGCAGGCCACGGGCCGCATTACGCTGAACGGTGTCGATCTGCCCTTGAGGGGGCGTAAGGCCAATGGCCAAACGCGCCGCGCCGCAGGCATCGCCCATGTGCCCGAAGACCGCCAATCCCTTGGGCTGATCATGGACTTTGCCGCTTGGGAAAATGTGGGCTTTGGCTATCACAACGCCCCTGAATACCAAAAGAACGCGCTGTTCATGGACAATGCAGCCCTCAAAGCCGACACGGCGCGCAAGATGGTCACCTTTGATGTGCGCCCGCCGATCCCCACCCTGCCCGCCAAGTCCTTTTCTGGTGGCAACCAGCAAAAGATCGTCGTCGCCCGCGAGATCGAGCGCAACCCCGACCTTTTGCTGATCGGCCAACCCACGCGCGGCGTGGACATCGGGGCGATTGAATTCATCCACAAACAAATCGTCGCCCTGCGCGATGCGGGCAAAGCCGTGTTGCTGGTTTCCGTTGAATTGGACGAGATCATGAGCCTGTCTGACCGCATTCTGGTGATGTTTGACGGCAAAATCATGGGCGAGCGTGACCCCAAAACCACCAACGAACGCGATTTGGGCCTCTTGATGGCCGGAATGACGGGCAGCGACCCTGTGAAGAAAGAGGCCTAGGATGGACAAGTTGCCCCGCTGGGCCGATGTGGTCTTGGTGCCGCTGATCTGCCTGATCATCGCCTTTGCCTTCTGCGGCATCCTGATCGCCGCCATCGGGCAAAGCCCGCTGCAGGCGATTTGGATCATGATTGACGGATCGTTCGGAACGACCAACGGCTTGGGCTATACCCTGTATTACGCCACCAACTTCATCTTCACGGGCCTAGCGGTGTCGATCGCCTTTCAGGCCAGCCTGTTCAACATCGGGGGTGAAGGGCAGGCGACCTTGGGGGGTTTGGGCGTGGCGCTGTCGTGCCTGCTGATCCCTTGGCCGCATTGGTCGCTGGCCTTGTTGGGGTCGCTGGCGGCGGGGGCAGCCTTTGGGGCGGCGTGGGGTTTTTTGCCCGCATGGCTGCAAGCCAAGCGCGGCAGTCATATTGTGATTACCACGATGATGTTCAATTTCATCGCCTATGCTTTGATGAACTATGTGCTGGTCAACCTTCTGCGCCCGATGGGCAGCATGGATCCGGCCTCAGCCCGGTTCGATAAGGCCTACAACCTGCCCAAACTGGGCGATATCTTGGGCTTGGTTGGGATACCCTTTTCCAACAGAAATCCGGCCAACATCTCTTTTGTGATCGCCATTGCCTTGGCGGTGGGGGTGTGGGCGCTTATCTGGCACACAAGGCTGGGCTACGCCCTGCGCGCCTTTGGCAAGCAGGAAAAGGCCGCGCTTTATGCGGGCATTGATCCGGTCAAAATCACGATCTATGCCCTGCTGTTGTCGGGCGGGATATCGGGGCTGATGGCGGTGAATGCCGTGCAGGGTGCTGCCCACCGCTTGGTGCTGAACTCGGTCGAGGGGGCGGGGTTTATCGGGATCGCGGTTGCCTTGATGGGGCGAAACCATCCTTTTGGCATCGTCATTGCGTCTATTCTGTTCGGATTTTTGTATCAGGGCGGCTCGCAACTGGCCATGGGCACCACGATCCCGCGTGAGGTGATTATTGTGCTGCAAGCCTTGGTCATTCTGTTCACGGGGGCGCTGCCCTATATGGTGCAAAAACCGCTGGAACATTTGTTTGCCAAGCGCGGAGGGGCCAAGTGATGGATCTGGCGAGTTTCCTGCAGATTCTGGATTCCACAATCCGGCTGGCCACGCCCTTGCTGTTTGCTTGTCTAGCGGGGCTATATTCCGAACGCGCGGGCGTGTTTGACATCGGGCTAGAGGGAAAAATGCTGGTCGCGGCCTTTGCGGCGGCGGCGGCAAGCTATGGCTCGGGCAACGTTTGGGTGGGGGTGTTGGCGGGGATTGGCGCGGCCTTGATGTTTGCCGCCATCCACGGTCTGGCCAGCATCACCTTTCGCGGCAATCAGTTGATTTCAGGTGTGGCGGTGAACTTTCTCGCTTCGGGCTTGACGGTGGTCTTGGGGGCAAGCTGGTTCCAACTGGGCGGTCAGACGCCGGCCTTGGTGGACGGGATGCGCTTTGCCGAGATCACCTTGCCCTTCGCCGCCCCCGCGAACGAAAGCGGGGATCTAGGGCTTTTGGGTGGTATCTACAGCCAAGTTCTGTCGGGCCATTCGATCTTGGTCTATGTCGCCTTGGCCTGCGTGCCGCTGACGTGGTGGGTGCTGTACCGCACCCGCTTTGGTCTGCGCCTGCGCGCTGTGGGCGAGAATCCTGCGGCGGTGGATACGGCGGGGGTGTCGGTGACGGGCCTGCGCTATGCGGCGGTGGGGATTACGGGGGTTCTGTGCGGGTTGGCGGGGGCTTATATGTCGATGGGCCTGTCGGCAGGGTTCTTGCGCGAAATGACAGCGGGCCGGGGCTATATCGCCTTGGCCGCGTTGATCTTTGCCAAATGGCGGCCGTGGTATGCGCTGATGGCTTGCCTGCTTTTCGGCCTTCTGGATGCCATAGCGATCCGGTTTCAAAACATCGACATTGGCGTGCTGGTCATTCCGGTGCAGTTTACCCAAGCCCTGCCCTATATCCTGACCGTGATCATTCTGGCGGGCTTTGTGGGCAAAGCCATCCCCCCCCGCGCCGGAGGCGAGGCCTATGTCAAAGAGCGTTGAGATCATCCGCGAGCGTGCCGGAAGCCAACCCATCCAACTGGCGCTGATCTTGGGATCTGGCTTGGGGCATCTGGCCCATGCGGTGGAAGGGGTTGCCATTCCCTATGCGGACCTTCCGGGCTTTCCCCATGTCAGCGTGTCAGGCCACAACCCCAGCTTGCATGTGGGTATGCTAGAGGGCGTGCGCGTGGCCGTGCTGGGCGCGCGGGAGCATTACTATGAAAAGGGCAATCCGGCGGCGATGCGGCTGGCATTGGAGACGCTTAAAGCGCTTGGCGTCAGCTCTGTGATCGCCACCAACGCCGCAGGCAGCCTGCGCGCCGATATCCGGCCGGGCGATCTGATGCTGCTTTCAGATCATATCAACTTCTCGGGCCTGAACCCCTTGATCGGAGAGCCAACCGACGCGCGTTTTGTACCCATGACGGATGCGCATAATCCGGCGATGCGGGTGGCCTTGCAGGCAGCAGCCAAGGCCGAAGGCGTGGCGCTGCCCGAAGGTGTTTATGCGTGGTACTCTGGCCCTAGCTTTGAAACTCCAGCAGAAATTCGGGCGATCAAAATTCTGGGCGGTGATGCGGTGGGCATGTCAACCGTGCCTGAGGTGATCTTAGCGCGCTTTTTGGGCCTAAAGGTCGCGGCGATTTCGACCATCACCAACATGGCAGCGGGCCTTTCGGACGAAAAAATCAGCCACGAGCACACCAAAGCCATGGCCCCTTTGGGCGCGGCCAAGCTGGAAAAGATCCTGCGCCGCTACCTGCGCACTTTGAGATAATCTCTCGCAAAAGACGACCGTTTTATGCGTGATTTCCCCAAGGATTTGAGGGACATGTGCGACTTTTTGGCCCCACATTCCCCGCAATTGGACACTTGGACGAAAACTTGACCAGAAGCGTTTGACTTGGGGTGAAAAGCCGCGCAAGCGTAAACAAAACAGGCGCGCCGAAACCGGCACAACCCCCACAGGCACGATGCAGTTGTACCTTCCCATCGCCGAAGTCTCGGTGAACGCCTTTGTCCTTTTGGGGCTGGGCGGAGTGATCGGCTTTTTGTCGGGCATGTTTGGCGTGGGTGGCGGGTTCTTGATCACACCTTTGCTGATGATGATCGGCGTGCCCCCCGGGGTCGCAGTAGCCACGGGGGCCAATCAGGTTGTGGCCTCGTCCATCTCGGGCGCATTGGCGCAGTTTAAACGCCGCGCGGTGGATTTGCCGATGGGTGCCGTTTTAACCGGCGGGGGCTTGGTTGGCTCCACAATAGGCGGCTATGTCTTTGACTTGATGAGCAGGCTTGGCCAGACCGATGTCTTTGTGCAACTATCTTATGTGCTGTTCTTGGGCCTTATTGGCGGGATGATGCTGGTGGAAAGCATCAATTCCTTGCGCCGCACAGGCAAGGCCCGCGTCAAGCGCTCGCATGTGCATTCCTGGGTACACCGGATGCCATTCAAGATGAAATTCCGCGCCTCGGGGCTTTATATCTCGGTGATCCCGCCCTTGCTGGTGGGGGCGGCGGTGGGTTTTTTGTCGGCGATCATGGGGGTGGGTGGGGGCTTTGTGATGGTGCCTGCGATGATCTACATTTTGGGGATGCCCACCAAGGTTGTGGTCGGAACCAGCCTGTTTCAGATTACCTTTGTGACGGGATATACCACGCTGGTCCATGCCGTAACCCACCACACGGTGGATATGATGCTGGCGCTTTTGCTGATCATCGGCGGGGTGATCGGCGCGCAGATCGGCGCACGTGTCGGGGTGCGACTGAAAGCCGAGCAGTTGCGGATCTTGCTGTCACTTCTGGTGCTGGCGGTGGCGGTGAAGATCGGGTTTGACTTGCTGCTGACCCCTGCCGAATTGTACTCGGTCACGCGGGTGGCCTCATGAAGGGCTGGCTTTTAGCTTTGTGCCTGATGGCCCTTCCGGTGCAGGGCGAAGAAATCGTCTCGGGTGTCAGCCAATCGGGCGTGTCGATCACCACCAATTTTGACGGGGCCTCGATCCTTGTCTATGGGGCCGCCTTGCGCGATGCGCCCGCCCCCGCTTGGCCCCTGATGGAGGTGATCATCACAGTCGAGGGCCCATCGACCCCCTTGATGATCCGAAAGAAAGACCATGTAGCGGGCATCTGGCTGAACCGCGGATCAGTTAAAATCACGTCAGCACCCAGCTTTTATGCTGTGGCCTCGACCAAGGCCGTGGCCGATATTTTGCTGCCTGCGGAAGATGCCAAATACCACATCACCATCCCCCAAACGATCGACACCGCAGCCGCCCCCAGCGCAGAACAGACCCCCTATATCGAAGCCTTGCAACGCATCCGCCAAGCGTCAGGATCGTTCGTGCTGGCCCCCGATAGCGTGCTGTTACTGCGCCAAGCGCTGTTTCGCACGGATATCATCCTGCCCGCCAATCTGGTCGAAGGCCCCTATAAGGTGCGCATCTTTCTAACGCGGGGCGGCGAAGTGACGGATATGCAGGAAAGTCAGATCGATGTGCAAAAAGCCGGGGTCGAGCGGACGCTTTACAGGCTGGCGATGGAGCAGCCGCTGATCTACGGGATGCTGTCGCTGCTGATGGCCATAGTGGCCGGCTGGGGTGCGCAAGAACTGTTCAAGCGGCTGCGGATTTAAGCTTAGGGGTCCGGCATCAGAAAATGCGCGGTGGCTTGGGCAAAGGGTTTGGCGCGGTTGTCTTGCCAAGCTTGCACCTGTACCGTGGCAAGCTACCTGTCGCACGTAGGGGGCGGCTCAGTTGAGCGGGCCTACCGCCGCACGGATTACCTAGAACAGCGACAGATCGTAATGGGGCGCAAGGCAAAACGGCCAACCCTCTAGACTTGCAGCCTTCTAGTCACCCAACTGGTCGATGGCAGCGGCCCTAGCAAGCGAATTAGAATTTCCGACTGTCGAGCATCGCGCTGGAAAATTTAATTACAGCGCGCGCTGAAAAGTGCCTTACGTCACAATTACCCAGCCAACTAACAGGTTAAGTTTGCAGTCATGCTGATCATGCTTGTTCCCGTGTGAGGCTGAAAAATTGCGGTTTCAGAGTCGACTTTGCAACCAGAAAACTTTTCAGCAGCAGAAAAATAGACTAAATCGCGGTTCGACTTGGGAACTTCGCTCAAGTTCCACATCAGAACTTTAGTTGTTCCCGCTTTAACTGCAGTACCGGCATTGAATTTGTAACCACTGTACTCAACGTTAGGGGCAAGACCACACCCGATTAGCACCACACTGCAAATCGTGAGACTAAGAAACGCACCTGCTTTGTTTCGCCGGGGCATCTTGCTCTCCTGCATTAACCATTTTTCACAAGTTTTGCTACTTTGGCACGAGACGGGATCACGAAGGTGTGCAAAAACATAGTGCCGATTGGCGTCGTTGCAGAACTCTGACTATCGAGGATTCACATTGTGGATCCATGTGATTAGACGGGCAGGATGAGCAAGCCATCACCCACCCGCTACCGCACGACGAACTGGTCCAGCTATACTTCGGCGCTGCGCGGCGCAGGGCTCGTTGTGGCTTTTCGCGCAAGGCTACCCGTGATAGGGCCAAGGCATGAACCCTATGCCCACAAAAGACCAGATCCGCCAATGGATCCTTGATAACCCCACCCTTCTGGCCAAGCGCGATATCGCGCGGGCCTTCGGGATCAAGGGCGATGCCCGCATTGACCTTAAGCGCCTGCTTGAAGAGCTGGAAGACGAAGGCACCGTCACCCGCACAGCACGGCATTATTACGATGCGCAAGCCCTGCCCCCCGTGGCCGTGCTGGAAGTGTTGGCCCCCGATGCCAACGGCGATCTTTTCGCCATCCCGCTAGAAGCAGGTGTTCCGACCGCAGGGCCGCGCATTTTGATCATGCCACAAAAGGGCGATGCCGCCTTGGGTGCGGGCAACCGCATTCTGGCACGCCTAACCAAGGTTGACGCCGAAGACCACGGCTACGAAGCCCGGCTGATCCGCGCCTTGGGCGGCAATCCGGCCAAGGTGCTGGGCATCTTCCGCCTTGGGGCCGAAGGCGGGCGGATCGTGCCCATCGACAAGGGTGCTGATAAAGAATGGCGCGTGGCCCGCGATGCCACAGCCGATGCCCGCGACGGCGAGTTGGTTGAGGCAGAACTGGTCGGCAAGCGCCAGATGGGCCTGCCTCATGCCCGCATCACCGCGCGCTTGGGCGACCCTTCGGGCCCGCGCGCCGTATCGCTGATTGCCATTCACCAGCACGCCATTCCCGACGCCTTCCCTGATGCCGTGGTGGCCGAGGCGGACGCCTGCCTCGCCGCGCCAATCGGTGCCCGCGAAGACTTGCGCGACTTGCCCCTGCTGACCATCGACCCGCCCGATGCCCGCGACCGCGACGATGCCGTCTGCGCCGAACCCGACAGCGACCCGACCAATCCGGGCGGCTTTGTCCTTTGGGTGGCCATCGCCGATGTGGCCCATTACGTCCCCCCCAATTCGGCCCTTGACCGCGAGGCGCGCAAGCGGGGCAATTCCAGCTATTTTCCCGACCGCGTGGTGCCCATGCTGCCCGACATCCTGTCAGGCGATCTGTGCAGCCTGCATGAACATGTCGACCGCGCCTGTTTGGCGGTGCGCATGGTGATTGACGCTGACGGGCAAAAGCTGCGCCATGCGTTCACGCGCGGGCTGATGCGCTCGAAAGGCGCGCTGTCTTACGGGCAGGTGCAAGCGGCGCAAGACGGCTTTGGCGATGCGACCACTGCCCCCCTGCTGGGCGGGATCGCCTCACTTTACGGGGCTTACGCGGCGCTTAAACGCGCCCGCACCGCGCGCCAGCCGCTGGAACTTGACCTGCCCGAACGCAAGATCGTGCTGGGCGAGGATGGCAAGGTCAGCTCTGTCTCTTTTGCCGAACGCTTTGATGCACACCGGCTGATTGAAGAGTTCATGGTGCTGGCCAATGTCGCCGCCGCCGAGGAACTGATCCGCCTTAAACGCCCGCTGCTGTTTCGCGTACACGAAGAACCCAGCCCGCAAAAGCTGGATGCGTTGCGCGAGGTGGCCGAGGCGTCTGGCTTTACGCTGGCCAAGGGGCAAGTGCTGAAAACCGCGCATCTCAACCGGTTGCTGTCGCAGGCCGAGGGCAGCGAGTTTGCCGAGTTGATGAACATCTCGACCCTGCGGTCGATGACGCAGGCCTATTACAGCCCCGACAACTTCGGCCATTTCGGGCTGGCTTTGCGCAACTATGCCCATTTCACCTCGCCCATCCGGCGGTATTCCGACCTGATCGTCCACCGCGCGCTGATCTCGGCGCATGGCTGGGGCAAAGACGGGCTGTCGCCTTGGGATATGGAAAATCTGGGCGAAACGGGCAAGCTGATTTCCGACACCGAGCGCCGCTCGATGGCGGCAGAGCGTGATACGACCGACCGGTATCTGGCGGCCTATCTGTCCGACCGCGTGGGTGCAGAGTTCACAGGACGGATTTCAGGCGTGCAGAAGTTTGGCCTGTTTGTAAAGCTGGATGAAACCGGCGCGGATGGGTTGGTGCCGATCCGCAGCGTGGGGCGCGAGTATTACCGCTATGACGAGGCCAGCCAAACCCTGACCGGTTCCGACAGTGGCCAGATCATCGGCCTTGGCCAGCGCGTGCTGGTCCGCTTGGCCGAAGCCACGCCTGTGACGGGTGGGTTAACATTGGACCTTTTGTCGATCGAGGGCGAGACCCTGCGCGTGCCGTCCTCAAAGGGTGGGCGCTACGGGGC
>CANIKY010000064.1 GCA_947468085.1 Paracoccaceae bacterium
ACTAAAGGTCGTCACCTGATGACCGCCGACGTCCACGCGCATTTGCTTCATGTCACGATACCCTCGTTGCCCGCTGTGTTTGCCAATTGACGCTGTGTTGATCCAACGTCATGATCCAACTGTGCCTGCTCCTAGGCTTCGGAACAAGCCTCATATCCTGAAGTTGTTGCAAAAGGGCTGGATCGAACGCCCGTCACTAGCCGCTAAACTCAACACTCGCACTTTCTAAGTTGCTGGGTTCCGGCGCTAAGCACGCTGCAATAACGGCCCAAACATCTTCAGATACTGAAGTTTTTGGAAATCTGTTGGCTTCAACACAGTGAACGCATCGTCCCAACATCATCGCGATTGTTTGGCCACCAAGAATGGCATCATCAACCCGTCTGACGACGAAACTGCCATCTGCTGAAGCATTGTCGTTTCAACATGACATTGGCGGCGAGTATCAAATCAGACAGACATCACGGGTTTAGTCACAGCTCACACATCTTCAGATACTGAAGTTGTTGGAAATCTGTTGGTCTGCGCATTCGCCAAGGAACATCGCGATAGGATAAGATCATCCGGTAGCCGAGGCGGCTCTGTTGCAACGGAGCCGTTCGCGGCCCTAAAGTTCGCGACCGGGTTGCGACGCCAGAGAACATAAACCAATGGTGGGTCAGTTCTCAATGGCAGACACCGCACAGATTTGCGCATGTGAACATCGGCGCTGCAAGGCGACAAAAAGAGATGGCCAATTGACTCTCTCGTTGCATTGAATGAACGTTCGTATACAAACTAAATTTGGCAATGTATTTCTTGCAAACACACAAGGAGACCGCACTGGAACCGGTTGATCGACATAAGGACATCTCGGCTATTGGCGCAATCGTAGCCGGTGTGGATGTGGGCGGGACTTTTACGGACCTTATCGTGTTTGACGCAAGGTCCGGAGGCGTTCTTGTTGCCAAGACCCCGACCACCACAGGTGATCCGTCGCAGGGCGTTCTTGGTGTCATCGACGGGGCGAACCTGGATGCGGGACTGTTGGACCTGATCGTGCATGGGACGACCGTGACAACAAATGCCCTGTTGCAGCGCAGGATATCGCGTGCCGGAATGATCACAACGGCAGGGTTTCGCGATGTAATCGAATTGGGGCGACGGACCCGGCCGCATGCCTATGGGCTGATCGGCGGATTTACGCCCCTGATCCCGCGCAACCTGCGGATAGAGGTGGCTGAGAGGACTGATGCACAGGGCAATATCCGCACCCCGCTGGACGAGGCCGGGTTGCGGCTTGCAATTGCGCAACTGCTGGATGCTGGCTGTGAATCGCTGGTGATCCATTTTCTGCATTCCTATCGCAACCCTGCAAACGAACTCCGCGCGGTTGAGATTGCTACCAGTCTATGGCCCAATCCCTATGTCACGGCGGGCCATGCCCTCTTGTCAGAGGCCCGCGAATACGAACGCGGGGTCACGGCTGCCGTCAGCGCATCAGTGCAGCCCGTTCTTGACCGGTATCTGACCGGACTGCGCGACGGGCTCTCTGCCCGCGGATACCGGCGCGACTTTCTTGTGATGAACGGCAATGGTGGCACAGTGTCATCGCGGTTGGTCACCCGCGAGGCGGCGCGGACCGTGATGTCGGGTCCGGCGTCCGGCGTGATTGCTGCGGCTCGAATCGGGGCGCTGGCGGGGGTGAAAAACCTGATTACCTATGACATGGGTGGCACGTCTACCGATGTCGCGCTGGTGCGCGGCACGATCCCCGAAACATCGCACGAGATTTCGCTGGAATACGGGATGCCCATCCACCTGCCGATGCTAGATATCCATGCCGTGGGTGCGGGCGGAGGGTCGATTGCCTGGATTGACGCTGGTGGGTTGCTGCGGATTGGGCCGGAAAGCGCTGGGTCCGAACCGGGGCCAATTTGCTATAGCCGGGGCGGGACAAGGCCGACGATTTCGGATGCCAACGCGCTTTTGGGCAGGCTGGATGCCTCGGCGCTGATCGGGGTCAGAGATCCGGTCGACATGGCTGCGCTGGCACAGGTATTTGAAACCGACCTCGGCGCACCTTTGGGCCGCGATGCCATGGCAGCGGCCGAAGCGGTGTTGCAGGTTGCCAACCTCAAGATGGCGGACGCTATTCGCATGGTGACGGTTGGGCGTGGGTTCGATCTGCGAGACTATGTGTTGTTCGCCTTTGGGGGTGCGGGACCGATGCATGCCTGTGACATCGCGCGGGAGCTGGGCCTGTCGCGCGTGCTGATTCCTGCTCGGCCAGGTTTGACCAATGCGATCGGTTGCGCTGTGGCGGATTTGCGCCACGACTATGTCACGACAGTCAATGTGCCGTTGGATGATGCCGACCCCGCGGCGCTGGCCGCCGTCCTTGCCGATCATGTCGCAGCGGGCCAGGCGGCTCTGGCAGCCGAGGCAGTGCGTACAGTACAGATCCAGATTACCCACGCCGCTGACATGCAATTTGTGGGTCAGACGCATCTCATCCGTGTCGAGATACAAAATGGCCAGCTGATGATCGCTGACCTTCAGGCGCGCTTTGAAACAGTCTATTTCGACCGATTTCGGGTGCAGTTACCCGAGGTTCGGGCAAAGGTGGTGGCGTTGTGCACCACGGTTGTGGGCATACGGCCGCAGATTGATCTGTCCCGCCTGATCGATCCTGACGGGCGCAGGGCGACACTGGCGGCAGCTATGGTCGGGCGGCGTCCTGTGCGTTTTGCCGGTCAATGGCACGATACGCCGGTTTATCGGCGTGAACTGTTGCCTCTTGACCTAGCGCTGAGTGGGCCCGCTGTCATCGGGCAGATGGATGCGACCACGGTCTTGCACCCCGGAGACCATGCCGTGGGTGATCCCTATGGCAACCTGATCGCGACAATCGGGGGGACGACATGACAGGCTTTTCCGGCGGACTTGATCCCATTGCGCTGACGATGATTCAGGCTGGGTTGCAGCAGGTCTGCGATGAAATGGACCTCACCTTTTCCCGCGCGGCCTTTTCCCCGATCATCGCAGAGGCGGATGATCGGTCGGACGGGATTTATGACGCTGTTGACGGCTCACTGATCGCACAGGGGAATGCGGGCTTGCCCTTGTTCGTTGGCACGATGCAGGCCTCGACCCGGCATATCATCGAGAGGATCGCGCAGGGGACATGCCTGCCCCCCGAACCGGGTGATATTTATGCTGTGAACGATCCCTATCTGGGGGGCACACATCTGATGGATGTGCGTTTTGCCCAACCCGTCTATCGCGACGGGCGGTTGTTTTGCTGGCTGTCCAATATTGGACACTGGCCCGATATTGGCGGCACCGTTCCCGGTGGCTTTTCCGCCTCTGCAACCTGCGTGGAACAAGAGGGGTTGCGTTTTCCCCCGGTCAAGCTGTTCAAAAAAGGTGTTTTGGACACTGAAATCTATGCCATCATCATGTCCAATATCCGTGTGGCCGAACAGCGTATCGGGGATATCAGGGCGCAGGCCGCCGCGTTGCGGGTTGGGCAGGAACGGTTGGCACGCCTTCTCGACCGATACGGCGATGCGACTGTGACGCAGGCGATTGCCGAGTTGCGCACAAGATCTGCGGCACAGATGCGCGCGGCAATTGCGACCATCCCCGAAGGCATCTGGATCGGCCGGGCCTTTGTCGATTCCGATGGGATCGTGAACGAACCGCTGACGATTGCGCTGACAGTAACCCGGACCGCGGACGCACGGCTGATATTTGACTTTGCAGGGTCAAGTCCACCCTGCGCAGGCCCGATGAATTCGGTACTGGCGACGACGGAATCCTCCATCTATCTTGCACTCCGCCACATCTTTCCCGAAGTTCCGCTCAGTGCTGGCGCTTTTGAACCCGTGACCATCCTGTCGCCTCAAGGCACTTTTTTGGACGCCCACTATCCACGGCCGGTCTCGGGGTGCGCGGCAGAGGTGTCACAACGCATTGCCGAGGCCGTGTTCGCCGCCCTTGTCCCGGCCCTGCCGAACCGCGTGACGGCTTCCCCAGCGGGAACCAGCGGGAATTTTGCATTGGGCGGAGACGATCCCCTGACAGGGCGGGATTATGTCATGTATCACATTTCAGGCGGGGGCTATGGCGGGTCCGCCTTTGGTGATGGGATCAGCAATGGCTGTTCCACCATCGGCATTTCCAAGGCCCCCCCTGTCGAGATCACCGAGCAAGTCTTTCCAGTGTTTTTCCGCGAGTTTTCTTTGCGTGAGGGATCGGGCGGGGCCGGTCAGACACGGGGCGGGTTTGGACTAACCTACGAGGTGGAATTGCTCCGTGGAAATGCGCGGGCCTCTTTCGTGATGGATCACGGGAGGTTTGGCCCACAGGGCGCACTGGGCGGGCAAGACGGCACACCGGGAACAGTCACCTTGATCCGCGGTGGGACGCGCCACACTCTGCCCCATTTGACCAAGGAACAGGATGTGCCGATGGTTGTGGGCGACCGCGTGCGTGTTGAAACTCCGGGCGGAGGTGGCTACGGCGATCCGCTGGAGCGTGACCCCGCACAGGTAGCCCGGGACGTGGCGCTGGGATATTTCACGGCCGATCAATCGAGAGATCTGTTTGGTGTTGTGCTGGCAGATGGCGTCGATGTGGCAGAAACCGCCGCATTGCGTCAGGTCCGCAGAGGATAACTGCCGGTTTCTGGACCATTGGCAAAACTTTGCAGTGTTTGCCCGCCGTCGATCAGCCAACTTGCCCCCGTCACATGGCGCGCACCATCCGACGCCAGAAATGCCACAACCTCGGCCACATCCTCAGGTTGCCCGATGCGACGCAGGGGGATAGCCCGGGCGAAACGATCAGCGGCGACGCGGGTTGCGTCCAGTCCGGGCACACCAAGCGCAGTTTCGATCACGCCCGGGCACACCGCGTTGACCCGAATGCCGTGCGGGGCCAGGTCAAGGGCTGCTGACTTGGTCAGCCCAAGCACGGCGTGTTTGGTTGCCAGATATCCGGCCCCACCCGCTAATACATCCCATCCGGCCATCGAACTGCCCATCGTAACGATTGCGCCTTTGGTGCCCGCCGCGATCATAGCGCGTGCACCATGTGCCAGAGTGAGCGCCATGCTGCGCAGATTTGCGGCAAAGATGTTGTCCCAGTCCGCTGCCACCATGTCCTGCACAGGCATCACTGGCCCGGAAATTCCGGCATTGGCGAAGACAATTGTCACACCCGGTGTGGCCGCGACTGCAGTGGCGGCCCCGTCATCTGTCGACAACTCTGCCACCACACCGGTTGCCGGGCCAAGCGGTGCCAGTTCCGCCAGAACCGCGTCAAGGCGTCCCTGATCCCGATCGGCCAAAGTCACCCGCGCCCCCCGGTTCAAGAACATCATCGCGGTCGCTCGCCCTATGGACCCGCCCCCCCCACTGATAAGGACGCAGTGGCCTGCGAAATCCTGGATCTGGGTCATTGAGTTTCCTTTTAGGATTGAGGCAAAGCATAGTCGCGCCAGCCATGCAGCGGCGCAAATCCGATAAAATCAGCGGCCTTGGCTCCTGATATAAGCGAACAGTGACCGCGCAGGGGCTGCGTCACCCCGACATCGGGGTAATTGCCCGCGATCAAATCGATGCTTGGCGTTATGCTGTAGGTATCGGCGGCGGACAGAAACAGCCGTTCATGCCCGACGATCCGGCCTTTTTCTAGTGACTGCACTGCCAACACCGCCGCCCGGCCGGCGTCGCGCAGATCTAGATAGGCCCAAAGGTCAAGCCGCGCGTCCGGTGTGGCCCTTCTTGTGGTTACATCCGGGTGAAACGTCGCGGCGGATTGCAGCCACGGCATACGCAAGCTGATCGCTGCTCCTCCGGTGCGGCGTGTCCAGGCATCGACCATTTCCTCGCTCAGCCATTTCGTGACGGCATAAATGTCCTGCGGTGCGACGGGGTGATCCTCGGTCACAGGAAAGGACTGCATTGTCACAGGACGGGGCGCAAAAGGTAATCCAAGGACACTGAACGATGAGGCAAGAACGATCCGCGTCGTGCCCTGAGCTTCGGCTGTTTCCAGTACGTTGAATGTCGACTGGATGTTGGCATGAAACAGAATATTCCGCGCGCAGCCCGTCGGGCGTGGGATCGCCGCAGCATGGATGATTGTACGCGCCCCCGCTAGGGCTTCGGCGGCTTGAACAGGGTCGCACAAATCGGCGCCATGATCAGCGCCGCGCCCCAGAAAATCGACACCGCGCAGATTGCAACCCGCTGCCCCAAGGGCCGCCATGATCTGCCGTCCCAAAAGGCCGGCTGCCCCGCATACCACTACCAAATCATCTATCATGCCTACGGCCTCCGCAGATTTCCCAGTCTGTATAGAAAGGTTCGCACACGAATGAAGGTGAAGCGAATCTTTCTTGACAAGTGACCCGAATGAGTACCATTTTGTTCGTATACTAACTAAATGTACTATCTGACTTCATCGACCAGAATGACCCGTCGAGCGCATCAGGTTAGGAAAGCGTGTCGCCGGCAAACCATCCATCAACAGGGGAGCTAATGATGACAAGACTTCATTCCTTACGATCTGCCCGAACCGCATTGACCGGTGCCGCACTGGCAGCCGCGCTGGCATTTTCTGGGGGCGCATGGGCGAAAGAACCACTGCGCGTGGCGGCGGTTTCGGGATACTTTTCCCAAGGCTTTGGCGTATCCATCATGCAAGGTCTGGAAAAGGCCAAGGCCGATTTTGGCATAGACCTTACCATCGTGGACACTGGCAACCGGGCGCTGGATTATGAAGAACAGTTCAATAACCTTGCCACCGGCGATTACGATCTGATCTTCGTCATGGGCTGGGAATTGGTTGACGCGCTGCAAAAGACGTCGGACGCCAATCCCGAACAGCATTTCATCTTTATCGACGGCGTGCTGGAAAGCCCCAATATGACCTACATCGACTTTGTCGAAGAAGAAGGGTCGTTCCTTGTCGGCGCGCTGACGGGTCTGTTGACGGACGCAGGAGCCGAAGGCTTCACCGACAGCAAGCAGGTCGGTTTTCTTGGCGGGCGTGATATCCCCGTCATCCGCAACTTCCTTGTCGGCATGCAGGAAGGGGTCGCTTTTGTCGCCCCCGACGTCACGGTGGTTGACGTGTTTGCAGGCACGTTCGACGATCCTGCCAAGGGTAGCGAATTGTCTATGGCGCTTTATGACAAAGGTATCGACGTGATCTATCAGGCCGCAGGTCCGACCGGCGAGGGCGTGCTTCAAGCCGCCACCGCAGCTGGCCGCCTGGCGGTGGGCGTCGACATCGACCAATGCCCATCGGCTCCCGGTGCTATTCTAGCATCGATGCTCAAACGCGCGGATGTCGCCGTCTATGCCATGATTAAGGGCGAGGTTGACGGGTCAAACCCAGTCGTCCCGGGCGCTGTGTCAGTTGGCATCGCCTCGGGTGGGGTCGAGATCAAGGTCTGCGATGACATGTTGCCACGCATTCCTGCAGAAGTCATGACCCGCATGGAAGAAATCCGCGCTGGTGTAGCTTCGGGCGAGATTGCTGTCGCGCTGAACAAGTAAGCCAGTCTATGCCTTGAAAAGGGCCACACTTCTGTGGCCCTTTTCAACACTCATCGGGGACGGGTCATGGCCGCGGACATTGCCGCCGATTTTGCCATTGAAATGATAGGTATTACCAAAAGGTTCGGACCGCTGACCGCGAACCGTGACGTGTCTTTTGCGGTCCGCAAAGGCGAGATCCACGCCCTTGTGGGCGAAAACGGCGCGGGTAAGACCACGTTGATGAACGTCTTGTTCGGGATGCATCTGCCCGATTCCGGGCAAATCAAAGTGAACGGCGCGCAAGTCGAGATCACCTCGCCACAGGTGGCTATCGGCCTTGGTCTTGGCATGGTGCATCAGCATTTCAAACTGGTTCCCTCGCTGACCGTAGCCGAGAACATATTCTTGGGCATGGAAATTGTGCGCGGCGGCTTAATCGACAGCGCGTCGCAGGTGGCTGCTGTGCGCGCGCTTTCCGCCTCTTCGGGTCTGGCAGTTGACCCGACCCGTGTCGTGCGTGATCTGTCTGTCGGAAGCGAACAGCGCGTCGAGATCCTAAAAGTGCTCGCCCGAGGCGCACGGATCGTCATTTTGGACGAACCCACCGCCGTGCTGACCCCTCAGGAAGGTCGCGATCTGTTTCGCACGCTGCGTGGGTTCACCGATCAGGGCATGACTGTGATCCTGATTTCGCACCATCTGGACGAGGTGCTAGAGGTGTCGGACACGGTGACGGTTTTGCGCGATGGCGCTGTGATCGGCACCGAGCCTGCCAAAGGGCTGACAGAGGCGCGACTGGCGCAGATGATGGTCGGCCGTCCTGTCGATTTCGGGCGCAAGCGTCGCGACGGAACCGCCGGTGCGCCCGTTTTGACCCTGACCCGCATTCATGCGCGTGACGACCGAGGGTTGCCCGCGCTGATGGATGTCTCTCTGACCGTCCACGCCGGTGAGATTGTGGCCATTGCCGGTGTCGACGGGAACGGCCAGACTGAACTGGCGGAGGTTGTGGCTGGTTTGCGTGGCCCCAGTTATGGTAGGATGAATCTGAATGGGCGAGATATTGCTGGTGCTCCCGCAGATATCGTCCGGGGGGCGGGCCTTGCTCATGTACCTGCCGACCGTCTGGTGCGCGGAGTGGATGTGCAGGCGTCCATCATGTCCAACATCCTGATGGGACGGCAGGATTCATCCGCCTTTTCCAAGGGTGGCATGATCCGTTGGGGTCGGGTCCGGGCTGAGGCCGCAGCCTTGATCAAGCGGTTCGATATTCGCACCCAGGGACCGGATGCATCGGTGAAATCCCTGTCAGGCGGCAATATGCAAAAGGTCGTGCTGGCCCGCGAATTTTCCCAAGGCAAGCAATTCCTTCTGATCGACCAGCCGACGCGCGGCGTTGATATCGGGGCCACTGAAGGCATTCATGACGAGATCATGCGCCGCCGTGCCGAGGGTGTCGCAATCTTGTTGATTTCCGTCCAGCTCGATGAATGCATGAAGCTAGCGGACAGGTTGCTGGTTATGTTTCAGGGGTGCCTTGTGGCAGAACTTGATCCGAAGACCGTTACGGTGAACGAAATAGGCCTGCACATGATGGGCGCGTCACACAACAGAAAGGCCAGCGCATGACCGACATCCCTCTCGCACGCCCGGAGCGGCACGTGCCCGTCTGGGCGCAAGGATTGATCGGGCAGATGCTGGCGCTTTTGATCGCTTTGGCCGGGGGTGCTGTTATCATCTGGCTGGTCGGAGAAAGCCCGCTGCATGTCTACGAAGTGCTGTTGCGAGGAGCCTTGGGCAGCGCCGAGAATGTCGCCGGATCCCTGTTGCAGGCGACGCCGATCATCGTCTGCGGTGTCGCTGCCTGCGTGGCGCTGCGGGGCGGTTTGTTCAACATCGGGGTCGAGGGCCAGCTTTATGTTGGCGGTTTCGCCGCTGCTTGGGTCGGTTTCACGCTGAACCTGCCGGCGGGGCTGCATGTCGTCGTCGGGCTTGGCGCCGGGATGCTGGCCGGGGCGTTGTGGATCATTCTGCCGGCAATCATGCGCGCTCGCTTCAATGCGAACGAGGTCGTCTCCACGATCCTGATGAACTATGTCGCGGTCCTTTTGACGTCGTACCTGACCATCGCCGTCTTCAAACGCCCCGGTGGCTGGTCTGAGACGGCGCCAATCGCACAAACGGCCTATCTGCCACAGTTGATGGACGGGTCACGTGTTAATTTAGGGCTGATCATCGGGCTGGCGCTTGCACTGGGGTTGTATCTGTTTCTGCGTTATACGGGTGCGGGTTATGCCGTATCTACGATGGGGTCGAACCCGAAATTCGCAGCCTACGGCGGCGTTCGGGTCAAGCGCAACATCGTAGCCGTCCTGTTGACTTCGGGTGCCATCGGCGGCCTAGCCGGCGGGATCGAGACGCTGGGTGTACACCGCCGGTTCATGGAAGGGTTCGCGCCGGGTTTCGGATTTGATGGGGTGATTGCCGCTCTCTTGGCGAACGGCAATCCCTTGGGTGTTGTTGTGGCGGCCCTGTTCTTTGGCGCGTTGCGTAAAGGGTCGCTGCTGATGGAAGTGGAAACCGGTGCCTCCCGCGAAATCATCACGGTCATTCAAGCGCTGATCATCCTGTGTGTATCGGCCCAGATCCTTATCCGCCGCCGGGGCGGTATCAGCGGAGAGAAACGTTGGAAATTCTGACACAGGTTTTCACCATCTCGCTGATCGCTGCGATCTTGCGGACGACAGCGCCGATCCTGCTTGTAGCCCTTGGTGGCGCTTTCACCACCAAGGCAGGCATTTTCAACATCGGACTAGAGGGCCAGATGTTGATGGGTGCGTTTTTTGGCGTGCTGGGATCAATGTGGACGGGGTCAGCGCTGGGCGGTCTGGTCTTTGGCGTGACAGCGTCGGTGTTGATGGCTGTGATATTCTCGGTCTTTGTGGTGACGTTGCGGGCGAACGAGGTTGTTGTGGGGCTTGCCCTGAACATCATGGCGGGTGGGCTGACGATTTCGCTGACCAAGGCGATTTTCGGGGTGCGTGGTTCTATCGTGAACCCTGCCATTGTGGGGATGCCCCGAATTCACGTGCCCTTGATCCACGATATCCGCCCACTGGGTCAGATACTGTCGGGCTATACGCCGTTGGTCTACACCGCCTTTGCACTGGTGTTTTTGGTCTGGGTCATCCTGTTTCGCACCCGCCTTGGTCTTTACATCCGGGTCACAGGCGAAAAGCCTGAGGCAGCGCAATCACTTGGTATCCGCACGGCGCGGATGCAACACATCGCGTCCCTGATCTGCGGCGTACTGGCCGGAGCCGCGGGAGTGCATCTATCGCTGGGGTACATCGTCATGTTTGCGGAAAACATGTCGTCAGGACGTGGGTTCATGGCGGTGGCTGTCCTGATTTTTTCGGGTGGCGATCCGGTCAAGGTACTGCTGGGCTGCCTGCTGTTCGGCTTTGCCGATGCGGCGTCGCTGCGTTTGCAGACAATGGGGGTATCGTCCTACCTTGTGCTGATGGTGCCCTTTGTCGTGTCGGTATCGGCGCTGTTCTTGCTGTCGTGGCGGCAAAGGCCAAAGATCATCCGTGAGACACTGCAACACCTGACGGCCCCGGTCGTCGCAAAAGGACAGGGAAGTTGATGGAACGGATCATTCTGGATGTAGATGGTGCAGGCGATGACATTCTGGCGATCTTGTTCGCATTGGGTGCGCCGGGCGTAAAACTGGAGGGTGTGACAGCGGTTACCGGGGCCGCTGGCAGCGTCGAACAGGTCACGCGCGTCGTGCTGAACACTTTGACGCTGGCGGGGCGCGATGACGTGCCCGTCGCCGCCGGAGCTTGGAGACCCATCGTCGGCAATGACCCCAGGGACATGGAGGCTCCGGTCCATTTTGAAAAACGCCTGCGCGCCCGGTTCGGTGACCGGTTGACCGGGTTCAACCCCCCTGCACCGGAACCCATTCGCCAAGCAATGGACCGGCATGCCGTCGATTTCATCATCGACACCATTCGCACTTCACCGGGCGAAATCTCGGTTGTGGCGACCGGGCCGCAAACAAACGTCGCGTTGGCTTTAAGACAGGCCCCCGATATAGCAATGCTGGTGAAGCAGTTCGTCGTGCTGGGCGGTTGTTTCCACACCCCCGGCAACATCACACCTGTGTCAGAATATAATATCTGGGCCGATCCCGAGGCGGCCCGCGTCGTCCTGCGGTCAGGTGCCCCAGTGATCCTTGTGCCGTTGGATATCTGCGAGGACAACCGCGTCGCCCCGTCCATGCTGACCCGCGACGACCTTGCAGATTTTGCGGCGGGTCCGCGTGGTCCGGTGGTGGACCACGTCATCGACACCTTCCCGATCTATATAGACATCTGGCGCGAATTCTTTGAACTGGTGGGCTTTCCACTGGATGACGCTATCGCACTGACGACGGTGATCCGGCCAGACCTGTTCACCATGACCAAACCGCATTTCGTCGACGTGGCCCTGTCAGAACGGCTGGTTCGTGGACAAACAGTGGTGCACCGGGGGCGGCAAATTCTTGATTTCAAGGGGCCAGTGACAACCCGGGTATGTGAAGACCTGGACGGGCGCGGGTTTATGGCGCTGTTCAAGGCGGCCTTGCGGGCCGTCGACAAAGGAAGGCCGCAATGAAACCCGTTCCCGTTCTGCTGGATTGTGATCCGGGTCATGACGACGCGATTGCGCTGGTCATGGCGCATCGGTCGCCCGCCATCGATTTGTTGGGGGTGTCTATCGTCTGCGGCAACGCGACACTGGACCGCACGACAGACAATGCGCTCCGGATTCTTGAATTCATTGGCGCTAAGGATGTGCGCGTGGCGGCGGGATGTCTGTCGCCCTTGGCGCGTGAACTCGTCCTAGGGACGGCGGACGGACCATCGGGATTGGAGGGTTCTCCGTATCTGCCAAAGCCGAAAACACGGCTTGATCCACTCCACGCAGTCGAATTTCTGGCCCATCACCTGCGCGCTGCAGCAGAGCCTGTAACTCTCGTTGCAACCGGGCCATTGACCAATATTGGCTTTCTTTTGCTGAAATACCCGAGCCTGAAATCGAAAATCGCCCGCATCGTCCTGATGGGGGGCGCTATGTATCGGCGCACGGAATACATCACGCCGACCGAGTTCAATATATTCTGCGACCCTGAGGCCGCCCGGATTGTGATCAACAGCGGGCTGGATGTCACGATGGTCGGCCTAGATGTGACCATGCATGTCATTGTCGAGGAACCGCAATTCGCCCAATTGCGCAAGATCGACACCCCCCTTGGCCGGGTCGTGCTGGATTGGCTGAAGTTTTATGAAAAGCTGCACCGCGGGCAGATGGGGGTAGGCGGGGCGCTGCATGATCCTCTGGCTTTGGCCGCCGTGATCGATCCCACGCTGATCACCACGCGCGACGCACATGTTGCGGTGGACCTTACAGGGACCTTCACCTTTGGGGCGACGGTGGCAGATTTCTGGAACGAGCGCCAGTTGGGGACCAACGTGCATGTCGCTTCGTCCGTGGATTCCGAGCGTTTCTTTAACATGCTTTATGCACTGCTGCGCGACTGACAGGAGGATCGGATGATGATCGATGTATTTTCCGCCAAACGGCAAGACGGGGCACTGACCCTGAACCCCGCCCGCACGGCCGTGGTGGTGATCGATATGATCAACGAATTCTGCAAACCAGGCGGCAAAATGGTTCTGCCGGGTTACGAAAAGCTTATTCCTGCGCAGACCGCGCTGATTGCGCGAGCACGGAGGCTCGATGTACCAGTCGTCTTTGTCATCGACAGCCACAGAAAAAATATGCGCTGCGACCGCGAGTGGGTCAAGCGCACGCCGCACGGGATCGAAAACACTTGGGCCACGCAGGTGATCGACGATCTGGCGCCGCACCCCGACGATATCCGCGTGATTAAGCACCGCTATTCGGCTTTCTTTCAGACCGATCTCGATCTGGTGATGAAAGACATGCGGATCGATCAGTTGGTGGTTTTCGGTGTGGTAACGAATATTTGTGTCCGCTCTACCGTTCACGACGCCTTCTTTCTTGGATATGACGTGGTCGTTCCCGCCGACGCCTGTGCGGCGACGGGTCCAAGGGAACAAGAATCGAGCCTTTACGACATCGCCACCCATTTCGGTGCTGTGTCGCGCAGTGGGGCCGTGATCGCGGCCATGGATGGCAGTGAGGTCGTTGAAAACGAAGTTCCTCCCGCCTGAATTGGCCCGTAAAGCAGGAAAGAGTACCGGATGAAAGACGCTCCCCCCCCCGCAAAGCGGCGGTCACAGGCCGAGATTGACGCCAGTCTGGAAGTGATCGGATACAAACTTGAGGACCATTACGCCCACCTTGTCCGTCTTGTGCATCAGCGGGCGACAGCGCTGTTTCAGCAGGCATTTGAGGGGCAAAACATCACGCCCACTCAACTTGCGATCATGGCGACTCTTTTGCGGTACGGGCCTCTTTCCCAGATCGCTCTAGGTCGCATCACGGCGATCGATACCGCAACCCTCTCCACAATGCTGCGGCGGTTGCAGGACATGGGACTTGTCGAACGAACGGCGTCCGAAGTCGACCAACGCGTCAACCTCGTGCACCTGTCGCCCATGGGCGAAGATAATACATTGCGGATGCTGCCTCTGTCACTTGCCGTCCGCGAACAACTCCTTGCCCCCCTGAAACCCAAGGACCGCGAACGCTTTATTGCAGCGCTGCGGCTATTGGCCTGATCACTGCTGCAAAAGACTGCCCCCTGACACAAAGGACCACCAGATGGATTTCCCCTTGCGCAAGATCGTCGTGACCCTCGAGGAAATTTTCCACGACGGTGGACCGCCCGTGGACCGGCCTCGCCTGCGGGCCGCGGCGATGGCCGTGGTCAGGAATCCTTTTGCCGGGCGTTATGTGGCAGACCTGACGACAGCGATGGAAGATTTGAAGCCTTTGGGCCTTGAGTTGACCGACAGGCTGGTTCGTGCACTTGGCGGGAACGTGACACTGATAGACGGATATGGCAAAGGGTCTATTGTCGGAACTGCGGGTGAATTGGAACATGGCGCTCTGTGGCATGTGCCGGGAGGCTATGCGATGCGCGACAGGCTGGGCAAGGCGCTGGCAATCGTTCCATCGGCCAAGAAGGTGGGTGGATTTGGCGCACGGATCGACGTGCCCATTGGACATATCAACGCGGCCTATGTGCGCAGCCATTTCGACGGAATGGAACTGGGTGTGTCCGACGGCCCGCGCCCCGATGAGTTGGTTTTTATACTAGCCATGACCTGTGGACCACGAATTCATAGCCGCATGGGCGGGCTGGAGGCAGGCCAGATCAGCCAGATGGACGGATTACGCTGAGTGTTTTGGCGTCCTGGCGTGGTTATGCCTCCCTGTTTCCAGTGCGACCCCAAACGTGCGCGATATTTCTGCCGCGACTGCGCCGCGATTTTTCAGTTTGGTGAGTTTATGTCGTGTCGACACGACACAGCGTGATCAGTTCGAACTGTCAGCGAATGACGTTTTTGGAGCGAAACATCTTCAGAATCTGAAGATGTTTGGGAGACCTCGATGCACTGCAGCCACAGGGCAGGGGGCTGATACTGAAAAATCCTGCAGAAATCACGAAAATACGACATTGAATTCAATGTGCTAGCTGAGCGCAACCTGGCTCGCGCAGCTTGGACCGCTTTCAGCAGATTTTAGGGTGATTTTGTGGCAAATACTTCAGCGGCCATGCTCTACGTGCAAATAGGGCATCCTAGGCGGTGACGCCAAAATTCCCTCGCACGGCTACGCTGTAGCTGCAGTACCGCTGTGCGCCGACCTTGCGGTGTCCGCTATCCGACTAGCGGCAATCACTGATTGAGCTTTGCTGCGGCAGTTGCGAGCGTGCTTGACGCCAGTTCAGCCGCGGGCCCATTAGTCAAACGCTCGATGCCTGCGATGGCGGGGCGGAATCTCAATAATTGTCGTGGAAATCCACATCCGCTGACAGCACTACGGCCAGTTTGTCCGAGACGCCCGCAGCATGCCCCATGTCCAGCGGCGTTATGCCACGCAGTCTGAGCAGGGATTCAATGTCTTGGCGATCCCGCTTGCCCACACGTGCATTGCCGCGGGCGTGTATGCCTTTGAGCACCCACAGATCTTTGCCCGCATGGGTGTGGCGCAACAGTTCCACGATCAATCCGGGCATGAGCTTGGGGATGTAAAAGGCTGCACGGCCTGTTGCCGCACGCACCACATGCGTGTCCAAGCAGTTGCGATATTCATGGGCAAGTCGCGCAAACTCTGTGGCATCTTTCAGTGCCACAAAATCAGGATGATCGTCCAAGGGCGCTGAGGGCAAGCGGTCGGCTTTGCGGGCCATGAGCTTTTCTGCCCAGACGTTGAAAATCAACGTGCTCATGCCTTTGGTAACGGCAAAGACATCATCCTGCGTGATCGGCGTGGATGACACAGATTGCACATAGCGCAGGATGGAATTGGCTGTGTAAGCAGAACCTTCTGTGTCAAAGAGATCGACCAGCAGCGGATGAACCAGTGTCGCATCTACCTGTCCAAGGGCACAGACCGTGCCTGATGTGATGTTCTTGGCATGGCGCAGGGTCATTGCCCGCCGGCGACTGAGCGGGTCTGCACTGGGCCGCAACAGGTTCAACAGCACTGCATAATGCGTGGGATCATCCAAGGGCTCGCCAGCCATCTTGGCCAATGCGGTTGCCAAGCCGGAAACAGGGCCAAATGCCCTGCGCAGCACGGCGCGAATATTGGCATGGAACAGCCCATGCATGGCCTCGCTGAGATCGCTGGCATCAAAGGCCATGTGGATTTGCTCCAAGCTCAAGCAGTTCAGCACGGCAATCACTACAGAGCGGCGAAAGTTCGTGGCCCTGTGTAAGCTGACGACAACAGGATAGGCTGTTTCCTCATCTGCTTTCAGTGCCATGTTTAGCACCCAACCGGACAGAGGCGGTGCCGTATGGGCCAGCATCAACTGCAACTGCCGTTCAAACGCTGCCTCGTCCATGTGCCTCACCCCGCGCTCGTCAACGCAGCTATGCTGTCGCTGTTCAGCAAGGCCAACCGATTTGGGACCATCACAGCAGGCCTCGCAGCTGCTTGGCTGGCCGAAATGCATTCATCGCCCCCGGCAGATAGCCAAAAACTGGCAAACCCCGCGCTTGCCGTAATGCAGAATAGGTTGCCTCAATTTGAACCAGCGCCAGATCACTGTCGAAGTCTGCACAGGCTCTGTCATGCAAGAACAGCACCACGTCGCATTGGTATTGCCCTGCCCAGATCACCGCATCTTCAACAGTAATGTCTGTCTCAACATCGTAGAAGGATGAGGCTTCGCGCATATCCGTCGGGTCGTGGAAATCTGTGGCCATGGAATAGTCGCTTTGCATCACACTGGCCGCGATGCGTGCCCCAACAAAGCGGTTATCGCGGCAATCGATGATGTTGGTGATCATGAGATCGCCCCTTCTTTGGCCATATAGGGATGTGGCAAGAATGACCGCTTGGGCCGCTGGTTGGACCGCATGCCAGTGGCCAGCACCGCCTCCAGACAGAGATCCGCCAGTTTGCGCAGCTCAACACTGGATGGTCCCAGACCAGATAGCGCCTCCGGACTATCCGCCCGTTTCAGCAATCGCACAGCACATATGGCCCATACTTCAGCACTGGGTTTGCGCCCTTTGGTGGATAGGCAGCGCAGATAGCTGCCCTCACGCCCCAGCCAGTCTGTGCT
>CANIKY010000065.1 GCA_947468085.1 Paracoccaceae bacterium
CGGAAAAGGTCCGGCACCAAGGCAGTCTTTTCTCTGTGGCGCTTTCCCTGGGGTTACCCCCGCCGGGCGTTACCCGGCACCCTTACTTCATGGAGTCCGGACTTTCCTCGAAGGTTGCCCCCCGCGGTCATCCAGCCATCCGCGCAAAGGGGGCATAGGCGCAAGGCGCGGCGCGGTCAATGGGGATGGGCGCGCATCGGTGGTGGACATTCGCCCCGCGCCCCGCCACGATGGGCGAGCTTTGACGAAAAGGGGACGAGGGTGGAGTTTATCTTTCACAGTTTGGTGATCGGCATTGGTGCCACGGCCCTGTTCGACCTTTGGGGGCTGGCCTTGCATCTGGCCTTTGGCCTACCCGCCCCGGCATGGAAACTGGGTGGGCGCTGGTTTGCCCATATGGCGCGCGGGCAGGTGTGGCACGCCGACATAGCCCAATCGCCCGAGGTGGCGGGCGAGACGGTGATTGGCTGGGTGGGACATTATCTGGTGGGCGTGGTTTACGCCGCAGCTTTGCTGATCATTTGGGGGCCGGGTTGGGCTGAAACGCCGACCTTAACGCCTGCCCTGATCGTGGGGATCGTCACGATCAGCGCGGGGTGGTTCTTGATGGGTCCGGGCATGGGCGGCGGCATTGCTGCTTCACGGGCGGATAATCCATGGCAAGCGCGCGGCCTTGGCCTTGCAGCCCACGCGGTCTTTGGACTTGGGCTTTACCTGTCGGCCTTGGCCCTGACCGGCACTTGAACCCATCGGATCACACAGCAGGATACCGATTGGCCAGATCGGCGGCAAGGGCCACATCGGCGCTGTCCAGCGGCCCCTTGGCCCAAGGCCTGAAGCGCAGCCGAAAGGCGTGGAGCAGGGGCGCAAGATCGACCTTGGGATAACCAAAGACTTGGGCTGACGTTTGGAAGGCATCGGCCAGATCGGCGCAAGGCTCACCCGCCCCCGCCTGAGGCCAAACACCAAACCCGTCCAGCGCCAGCCTGCGCCAATCAAAATGCGGGCCCGGATCGCCTTTGCGCGTGGGGGCCAGATCGGAATGGCCAATCACCGCCTGCGGCCCCAAGGACCAGCGGGCGAAGATCGCCGCCAACAACCGCTCTAGCCCCGCCATCTGCGGCTCGGGGAACGGCGCGTAGCCGATGTTTTGCAGCTCGATCCCGATTGAGGCCGAGTTCACATCCGTCACACTGCCCCAAGATCCAGCCCCCGCGTGCCAAGCTCTGCGGCTTTCATCGACCAAGGCTTCCACGCTTCCATCCAGATCAACCAGCCAGTGAGAGGAGACTTCATGCACAGGGTCACAAAGCCGCGCCCTTGATGCCGCGGCATCGGGCAAAGCAGTGTAATGCAACACGACTAGCCTTGGCCTTTGCCCGCCCACCCGCTCCCCATGATTGGGTGAGGGGAAATGCATCAGGGCTGGGCGTTGCGGAACGGACGCGGATCCCACGAGCAGGCAAAGCCGTCACCATCGGGGTCAAGGGCTTTGATGTCACGGTTCGGCCCACCTGCAGCCAAGAAGGCTTGCTGTGCCAGATCGGGTGAGGCAAATTTGGTGCAGGCTTTTTCTGGGTTGGTCAGATAGAAAGGCGGACGCTTGTACATCGGCGTGCCCAGCGCATTGGTGGTAGAAAGCGCATAGGCCGCGATATTGGGGCCTTCATTCGCGGGGCGTTCGGGCAAGGCACTGGGTTGCACCACGACATATTGCTGTTTGTTGCAGGCAATACGCTCTTTGTCCGAGGCGATGGTTTCACGGCCTGTGACAGCGCCAAAGTCCTGCTCGTCCGAGACGCCGCCCTTGACATAGTTCATCTCGGATGTGGTTTCGGCGATGCCTGCAAAGGCATTGCCGCGCCCACTGCAGGCTGTCGTGTCAATCGGCGGTAGGGCTTGCGGGTCGGCGGCCTGTGCGACAAGAGATTGTCCCGCCGTCATCTGTCCGGTCGGATCCAAGGGGGCAGCCCCCAAGGCCCCGCCTTCGGCGGCGGCAATAGCTGCGGCGGCGGACTCGGGGGAAAATCCCTGCGCGACGGGGGCCTGCGGGACGGGGGCAGATGTACCGTAAGCTTGAGGTTCTGCGCCGCGGATGGCGCTGTTATAGTCTGCCATTCCCGCGTCAGGCCCGTTATCGGCCATAGTGCAAGCCGACAAAACCGCCAGAAGACCAATCATCACACCAGATGCGCGCATTACGTCATTGCCCCAAAGCCAAAGATCTCTGCAGGTCGTTACCACCATTTCGCAGGCTTGGCCACAAACCCCGCCGCCTGTTCCAAAACATAGGCATGATTAAGAAGGCCCGCCTCGTCCCACGGGCGGCCGATCAGTTGCAGACCCAGCGGCAGGCCCTTGGCATCCAGCCCCACGGGCACCGCAACACCGGGCAATCCGGCCAAGTTCACCGTCACGGTGAAGACGTCGTTGAGATACATCTCCACCGGATCGGCCGAGGCCATCTCGCCCAAGCCAAAGGCCGAGGATGGAGTGGCGGGGGTGAGGATCGCGTCGATCCCCGCGTCAAACACCCGTTCAAAGTCGCGCTTGATAAGCGCGCGCACCTTACGCGCACGGTTGTAATAGGCGTCATAAAAGCCCGCCGACAGCACATAGGTGCCCACCATGATGCGGCGCTGCACTTCGGGGCCAAAGCCTTCGGCGCGGGTTTTTTCGTACATCTCGGTGATGCCATCGCCCGCCGCCAACTTGGCGCGGTGGCCATAGCGCACCCCGTCATACCGCGCGAGGTTGGACGACGCCTCAGCCGGTGCAATCACATAATAGGCCGGCAAAGCGTATTTGGTATGGGGCAGCGAGATGTCGACGATGACAGCGCCTGCGTCTTTCATCATCGCTATGCCGTTTTGCCACAGGGCTTCAATCTCAGCAGGCATGCCGTCCATGCGGTATTCTTTGGGAATGCCGATCTTTTTGCCGCGAATATCGCCTGTCAGGGCCGCTTCAAAATCCGGCACGGGGATATTGGCCGAAGTAGAGTCTTTTGCATCATACCCGCACATCGCGCCCAGAAAAATCGCCGCATCGCGCACCGATTTGGTCATAGGCCCCGCCTGATCTAGCGACGAGGCAAAGGCCACAATCCCCCAGCGGCTGACGCGTCCATAGGTGGGCTTTATCCCCGTAATGCCGGTAAAGGCCGCAGGCTGGCGGATCGACCCGCCGGTATCGGTGCCCGTCGCCCCCAAACACAGATCCGCCGCCACGGCTGCCGCTGACCCACCTGAAGACCCGCCCGGCGTCAGTTTGCGGTCGTCGATCTTCCACGGGTTGATGACATCGCCGTAGCACGAGGTTTCGTTGGACGAGCCCATGGCGAATTCGTCCATGTTCAGCTTGCCCAGCATGACAGCACCGGCATCAAACAGCTTGGTCGTCACGGTTGATTCGTATTCCGGCTTGAACCCCGCCAGAATATGAGACGCCGCCTGCGAGGCCACGCCCTTGGTGCAAAACAAATCCTTGATCCCCAGCGGAATGCCGCACAGATCAGGGGCACCGCCCGCCTTCAGCCGCACGTCGGCCGCGCGCGCTTGGGTCAGCGCGATGTCAGGGGTCTTGTGCACAAATGCGTTCAGATCATCGCCCGCATCCATGGCCGTAAGACATGACATGGTCAGATCAACGGCAGACAGCTCGCCCTTGCGCAGCGCATCACGGGCGGCGGCGATGGTCAACTGGTTCGGGTTTGTCATTATTCCACCACCTTGGGCACGGCAAAAAAGCCTTCGCGGGCATCGGGCGCATTGGCCAGAATTTGCGCTTGAATGTTGCCATCGCTCACCACATCAGCCCGCCGCGCCAAACGCATCGGGGTGACGGAAACCATGGGCTCGATCCCTGTCACATCGACCTCGTTCAACTGCTCCATAAAGCCCAAGATGCCAGAAAGCTGCTCGGCCAGTTTGGGCAGATCGGCCTCTTCCACCCGAATACGGGCGAGTTTGGCCACCTTGCGCGCGGTCGCGGTGTCAATCGACATGGGACGGGTTCCTTGGTTAAAGAGGGCAGCGCGCCCCCGTCAGTTCGGCTTTCCCTTTAGCGGCCTGCGGATCAGCCCGCAAGACGGCGCACGGCCAACAGTCCTTTTCCTGCGCGTCAAAATGTGTATGCTTGGTCTATTGACCTCAATCTTTTGCAAGGACGGCTCCCTATGAAAATCATCTGGCTTGGCCATTCCGGCTTTCGCATCGAAATCGGTACAGCGGTTTTGCTGATTGACCCTTGGCTGACGGGCAACCCGATGTTCCCCGCCGGGCGCCGCGCCGAAGCGGTGGCCGGTGTCACCCATATTCTTCTCACCCATGGCCACGGCGATCATACCGGCGATGCGGTGGCCATCGCCAAAGAGGAGGGGGTGAAAATCGCGGGGATCTACGACCTTGTGGGCTATCTCGCCGCGACCGAAGGGGTCGAGATCACTGGCTTTAACAAAGGTGGGACGATTGATTGCAACGGGGCCAAGGTGACGATGGTCAACGCCTGCCATTCGTCCTCGGCCACTGGGGCGAACGGGCCGGTGGCGGTGGGGTCTGAGGCGGGCTTTATGATCGCGGGCGAGGGGCATGTGATTTACGTGTCGGGCGATACCGACATCATGGCCGATATGGACTGGATGGGCGATTACCATAAGCCCGATATTGGCATCCTGTCGTCAGGCGGCCATTTCACCATGGACATGGCCCGCGCCGCCTATGCCGCCAAACGCTATTTCAGTTTCAAAACCGTCATCCCCTGCCACTACCGCACCTTCCCCTTGCTGGAACAATCGGCCGGGGTTTTGGCGGCGGGCCTGCCGGGGGTGAACGTGATCGAACCACAAGTCTTGCAGCCGATCACGCTGTAACCGTTCAAAACCGCCAAGGCGGCGGTGGCATAGGCTCTGGGGCTGGCCCTAAGCCGATGTCGCGCCGGATATGGTCACTCAGTGGGGATAATGGCATATCCGGAGGGTGCTGTTTGCGCGCCAAAGCGGCGCGCAGATAGGCCCATCCAACCGCCAAGGCCCCGTAACGGGCCACCAAAAGGCGCAGATTGGGCAGGGGAAGATCATTTGGGTCATCCAATGTCATAGCATCTACCGCCCCGTTGTGCAGGGCGCTCCTTTTTTGAAAATTATGGGGCGTTCAGACGGACTTGTGCCGTCTTAAGACCTAGCTGAAACGGAGAGGGTGCCGATCGTCTGGCGCAGGCCGGTCCGGTTATCGGACGACGCGTACCACCACAGCGCGGTTAAAGGTCAGGACAAAGTTGCATAGTCGCGTCATGTTGCCCCTCCTTTGGTTGGCTATAGGAAGATCTTCGCTATCATAACTTTCGTGTTTTCCAAAGGGTATTTTGCGCGGGCCACACTTTTTCTGCGAAAAAGTAGGGTCACCTCCCCGCAGGGCGCAAGAATTACCGTCTTAAGCCTGAAATAAGGGACTGGCTTTCGGGCACGACACCCCTCGCAGCGCCCGACTTTTTCGCAGAAAAAGTGTCTTGCGCGCAGCATCCGCCGAAACTCCTAAAAGCCCCCTCAAACCGCGCAGCGCCCTACTTTTTCGCCTAAAAAAGCGTCTTCCTAACGGCGATCCGCAAAGAAATCCTTCAAAAGCTCCTCGCACGCGGCGGCAGAGATGCCGTCATAAACCTCGGGCACATGGTGGCATTGGGCATGCGAAAACACCCGCGCACCATGGGCCACGCCACCGGTTTTGGGGTCTGATGCGCCGTAATACAACCGCCCGATCCGTGCGGCAGACAGGGCTGCAGCACACATCGGGCAGGGTTCCAGCGTGACATAAAGGTCATGCCCCGTCAGGCGTTCCGACCCCAAAGCCGCGCAGGCTGCGCGAATGGCCAGCACCTCGGCATGGGCCGTGGGATCGGCCAATTCGCGGGTGCGGTTGCCTGCGCGCGCGACCACTTGGCCGCCGTAAACCACCACCGCGCCCACCGGAACCTCACCGCGCAGGGCGGCGGCTTTGGCCTCTTCAAGGGCCTGTTCCATGAAAGACAGGAAGGCGCGTTGCTCTTTCATGCTGGGTCAAATATCCTGTCGATTGTGTCGGCAACACGCCGCCACGCTTTTTCTATCGTGATAGGTCCCCCGAATGCCCCCGAAATCAACCCCCGCCGCAGCCGTGGCCGCCGAAAAAGCGACCCCTGCGGGCGAGCGTATTGCCAAAGTCCTCTCACGGGCCGGCATCGCCTCGCGGCGCGAGGCGGAGCGGTTGATTGAAATTGGCGAAGTGGCGGTAAATGGCAAGGTCATCACCTCGCCCGCGCTGAACGTCACGGGCAGCGATAAGATCACCGTGGGCGGCAAGCCCGTGGCGGCAGCCGAACCGGCGCGGCTGTGGCTGTATTACAAGCCAGAAGGGCTGGTGACATCGGAATCCGACGAAAAGGGCCGCCAGACGGTGTTTGAAACCCTACCGCCAGATATGCCGCGTGTCGTGTCGGTGGGGCGGCTGGATTTGAACTCGGAAGGGTTGCTACTGCTGACCAACGACGGCGAGTTGAAGCGCCGCTTAGAACTGCCCTCGACCGGCTGGCTGCGCAAATACCGCGTGCGCATCAACGGCAATCCCACCGATGTCGATCTTGAACCCTTGCGCAAAGGCATCACGGTCGACGGAGAGCGCTTTCAGCCGATGAATGTGATGCTGGACCGCATCCAAGGTGCCAACGCTTGGCTGACCATCGGCCTGCGCGAAGGCAAGAACCGCGAAATCCGCCGCGCACTGAACGCGCTTGATCTGTATGTGAACCGCCTGATCCGCATCAGCTATGGCCCTTTCCGCTTGGGCGATCTGCAACCAGGCGATGTGGAAGAGATCAAGCCGCGTATCCTGCGTGACCAGTTGGGTTTGGATCCTATGGCCGAAGAAGTTGTGGCCAAGAAAGCCCCGCCCAAGGCCCCAGGCCGCAGCGTCAGCCATGGCCCCACCCGCGACGGCGGAAAAGGCGCACCCCCGCGCCGCCGCAACGAAGAGCCGGCCGCTGTCGGAAAGCCACGCGCAGGTAACAAGGATGACCCGAAATCTGGCCCCGCATCCCGGCCCCGCCGCAATCCCTAAGGGCGGCGGGTCGAAAATCTGGGCTTTTTGGTTGAAAAAACTGGGCAGCCTATAGCCACCCTAACGCGCGGCCTTTATAACACCGGTCAAGTTTTCCTTCCAAAGGGCCCAACCATGTCCGCCAAAGCGCTGCAAAGCCTTGCTTTTGTGCTGTTATCGGTTCTGACGCTTTATGTAGCCTTAGGGACGGGCGTCTGATGGCGCGGCGGGTGGTGGGGCGTTTTAGCCCCAAGACGGGCGATGCAGGATCAAGCCAAACATCCGATCTGATCGTGCCCGATCCCCCCAGCGGGCCCATGTTGCGCGCGCAATTGGCTTTCGCCTTACCCTTTCCCTTTCTGATCAAGGCCTTCACCGGAACGCCTGCAGGTTTGATGGCCGCTCTTGGCGCTGCGGGGTTGCTCGTTGCGGCAGCGTGGCTGACACGCGAAGGGGTCAAGGCGCAGGCCGCCTTTGATGCGCGCAAAATGGCGCGCCGTCCGGCCTTGCCACGCAAGATCATAGGATCGGCCTTAACGGGGCTAGGCTTGGCACTGGGCGGGTTTGCGGGGGCAGAACCATCGTTCGTACTGGTGGGGTTTGCGGTGCTGGGTTTTGTGCTTCATTCTGCGGCTTTTGGGTTTGATCCTTTGGCATCCAAGGGACTGGCAGGCCAAGACTTGTTCCAAACTGACCGCGTGGCCCGCGCCGTCATTGAGGGCGAGGCATTGCTGGCAGCCATGTCTGACGCCATTGCACGCGCGCGCGATGCAGCCCTAGAAACGCGTGTGGCACGCTTTTGCGACATTGCGCGCGCCCTGTTTCGCCAAGTTGAAAACGATCCCGGTGATCTGGCGGCCGCGCGCAAATATATGTCCATCTATTTGACCGGCGCACGGGATGCGACGGTCAAATTCTCAGACATCTTCGCCGCCACCCGCAACGACCAAGCCCGCGCCGATTACGAAGCTCTGCTGTCTGACCTTGAAACGAACTTCGCAGCGCGCACCAATGCGCTTTTGTCCAACAGCCACACTGATCTGGATATCGAGATCCAAGTGCTGCGCGATCGGTTGAAATTAGAACGCCCCACCCCCTGACTTCGACCATCCGCGCCCCTATCTGCCTTTTATCCGACCCTTTGGGTCCAATTACGTGAGACTATCATGCCCAAAACCATCCACGATCAGGCCAAGACCACTTTGGCCCAAATTGACGCGCTTGCAGCCAACCCACTGCCCACCCCCGACCAAGCCATCGTGCCGCTAGAGGCTGCCCTTGGCCCGCAAGCGCAGGCTATCACTCAACGATTGGGCGAATTGGACATGGCCGATGCCCAAACGATCATGGCCTTTGGCACAAGCGCGCAAAGCGATTTGCGCTTGATCAGTCAAGAGATGCTGGCCGGGGTGAAAACCAAAGACCTTGGGCCTGCGGGCCAATCTTTGGCAGAGATCGTCTCGACGATCCGCGGCTTTTCGGGGGCAGAGCTTGACGCCAATCGTCGCCGCTCGTGGTGGGAGCGTTTGACGGGGGCTGCAGCCCCCATAGCGCAGTTCATCGCCCGCTATGAACAGGTGCAATTGCAAATCGACAAGATCACCGAAAACCTGCTGACCCACGAAACTGTGCTTTTAAAAGACATCAAAGCGCTGGATCTGCTTTATACCAAGACCCTAAGCTTCTACGAGGAATTGGGCCTTTATATCGCTGCAGGCCAAGCCAAGGTGCAAGCGCTAGACACAATAGACCTGCCTGCTTTGGAAGGGGCGCTGGCCACAGCCACCAATCCGGTCAAACAAGCGCAAGATCTGCGTGATCTGCGCATGGCGCGTGATGATCTGGAACGGCGGATTTATGATCTGCAATTGACGCGCCAAGTGACAATGCAGGCCCTCCCCTCGATCCGGTTGGTGCAAGAGAATGACAAGTCGTTGGTGGGCAAGATCAACGCGACGCTGATCAACACAGTGCCTTTGTGGGAAACGCAACTTGCGCAGGCGTTGACGATCCAACGCTCGCGCGATGCGGCAGGGGCGGTGCGCGCGGCTAATGATCTGACCAATGATCTGCTGACGCAAAACGCCCAAAGCTTGGGCGAGGCGAACAAGGCGGTGCGCACTGAAATGGAGCGCGGGGTGTTTGATATGGCGGCCGTCAAAGCCGCCAATGATATCTTGATCACCACGATCCAAGACAGCTTGGCCATAGCCGACGCGGGCAAGGCCAAACGCGCCGAGGCTTTTGTTGAACTGGCCAAGATGGAAGCGGCGCTGAAAGACACGCTGGCAGCGGCCAAGGCCGGCGCCGCCGCGAGGCAAGCTTGACCTACCCTGCCCCCTTGCACCGCTTGGCGCTCGCCACCTGCGCCTTGATGCTGGCGCTGTCAGCCTGTGCGCCGCCGCAGCAAACCGCTGACAGCTCTTCGCCCGCAGGCACGGACACACCCGCAAGTGCCGCGATCCGTGCGCATTACGCCAAAGTGCAGTCTGCGCTGGTGTCCGAAGGTCTGCTGCGGACCGACACAGACCCGCCTGACGCGCCCATGACCCCTCGGCATCTGACCGAGAATTTCCTGCGCATTGCGCTTTTTGAAGAATACGCCGGTGGCCAAGTCACCCGCCATTCCACGGAAACGCCGATCTTGCTGTTGCGCTGGCAAGTGCCCGTCCGCGTGGCGCTGCGTTTTGGTCGCGCAGTTCCTGAAGCACAGCAATCCGCTGACCGCGCCCGCGTGGCCGTTTACCTTGCGCGCTTGTCGGCCGTGACAGGCCACCCGATCAGCTTGTCCGAGGCGCAGCCCAACTTCTGGCTGTACATCGCCTCGGTCGACGATCGAGCCGCCTTGGGGGCGGAACTGAACGCAGAAATCCCCGGCCTGACGCCCGGGCAAATGCAATCGGTGACCCAGATGGACGCGGGCACCTATTGCCAAGTGCTGACGCAATCGAATGCCGCCACGTCAGGCTATGTGCGCGCTGTGGCGGTGATCCCGTCCGAACATCCAGACCTGATGCGCTTGGCGTGCATTCATGAGGAATTGGCGCAATCCTTGGGCCTGCCCAATGACAGCAACGCAGCCCGGCCTTCGATCTTCAATGACGATCAGGAATTTGCCCTACTGACCCATCAAGATGAATTGATGCTGCAAATCCTTTACGATCCAGCCTTATCCCCCGGCATGACACGGGCCGAGGCACAACCGATCGTAGAACCACTTGCAAAGGCGCTTTTGGGCGGCGAAACTGCGGCGCAAACTGGGGTGAAGAGGTAATCATGGTATTTGGGTTCCTGAAGGGTGAGTTTATCGACGTCATCTCTTGGACAGATGACACCCGCGACACGATGGTCTGGCGGTTTGAACGGCGCGACAATGCAATCAAATACGGCGCTAAATTAACGGTGCGCGAGGGGCAAGCGGCGGTTTTCATCAACGAAGGCCAATTGGCAGATGTGTTCGGCCCCGGCCTTTATGAGTTGCAAACCAACAACTTGCCGATCTTAACCACCTTGCAAAGCTGGGAATACGGCTTCTCCTCGCCATTCAAATGCGAGGTGTACTTTATCAGCACCACGCGGTTCAACAATTTCAAATGGGGCACGCAAAACCCCATCATGTGCCGCGACCCAGAATTTGGCCCCGTGCGCATCCGCGCCTTTGGTACCTATTCCATGCGGGTGACCGACCCCGGCATTTTCATGAAAGAGGTTGTGGGCACGGACGGCGAATTCACCGCCGACGAAATCTCGACCCAAATCCGCAATGTGATTGTGCAGGAAATGAGCCAGTCTTTGGCAAAATCGGGCATACCCGTGCTGGATATGGCCGCCAATACCGCCGATCTGGCCAAGGTGGTGGCAACGGCCATTGCACCAACGATTGGCAATTACGGCCTGACCTTGCCAGAGTTTTACATTGAAAACATCTCTTTGCCCGAAGAGGTGGAAAAGGTCCTCGACAAGCGCACCTCGATGGGGCTGGCGGGCGATCTGGGCAAGTTCACCCAGTTCAACGCCGCCGAAGGCTTGGGCAACCCCAATTCCGCCATGGGGGCCACGATGGGGGCAGCTATGGGCGCAGGCATGGGCTTGAACATGGGCGCGCAAGCTGCGGCCACAGCGGCAGCACCGCCGCCCCCGCCCCCGGTCAAGCAGTGGCATCTGGCCGAAAACGGGGTGACCAAGGGACCTTACGGCTTAGGCGATCTGCCGGCACTTGTGGCCGCAGGTGGCCTGACGCGGTCCACGCAAGTGTGGACGGCAGGTCAAGATGGCTGGAAAGCCGCCGATCAAACGGAACTCACAAGCCTCTTTGCGGCCATCCCGCCGCCTCCCCCGCCGCCGGGGGCGTAAACTATGGCTGTTAGCGAAGAACACCGCTACCCCTGCCAGCAGTGCGGGGCCGATTTGCGCTTTTCCCCCGGCCAGACGGCGCTAAAATGCGAACATTGCGGCTTTGAACAGACGATCGAGCCAGACGCGGGGTCTGGCCCATGGGATAAACCCGCCAAGACCAAAGCCTTTGAAGAACATCCATTGGCCAAGGGCCTGTCCAACGACCTGCCCGTCTCAGCCAGTGCCGAAGTGCGCGCCACCAAATGCCCCAATTGTGGTGCAAATGTGGAATTCAGCGGGGCTACCCATGCCAGCGAATGCCCCTTTTGCGCGGGGCCCATCGTGGTGGATACGGGGGCCGAACGGAAGATCAAGCCGCAAGCCGTGATCCCCTTTGCTTTGGATGAAAAATCCGCCCACAAGGCTATGGTCGCTTGGCTGGGCCGCCTGTGGTTCGCGCCCAACCGCCTGTTGGAATTCACCCGTGCGGGCCGTGCGATGAACGGCGTCTATGTGCCCTACTGGACCTTTGATGCCGATACCCACAGCCAATACACCGGTGCCAAGGGCGTGCATTACTACGAAACCCGCAGCGTGACGGTCAATGTCAACGGCAAGAACGAAACCCGTCAGCAACAGGTCCAAAAGACCCGCTGGTACCCTGCCGCGGGCGCCGTGGCGCGCGGGTTTGATGATGTGATGGCCATCGCCTCCACCGCCCTGCCCGCACGCTTGGGCGAGGGATTGGAGCCGTGGGATCTGTCGCAATTGCAACCCTACAAGCCAGATTACCTCGCAGGCTTTCAGGCCGAGGGCTATACCGTGGCCTTGGCCGACGGCAACGCCGTTGCCAAGCAGAAGATGGCTGGCTTGATCGAACAAGACGTGCGCTATGACATCGGCGGGGATGTGCAGCGCATCGATAGCATCTCCACCCGCTATTCCGCCGAAACCTTCAAGCACATCCTGCTGCCGATCTGGATTGCAGCTTATAAATACAATTCCAAAACCTACCGCTTTTTGGTCAACGGCCAAACAGGCGAAGTGCAGGGCGAACGCCCCTACAGCGTTTGGAAGATCACCTTTGCAGCTCTTGGTGCGGCCATCTTGGCAGCAGCGGTCTATTTACTCATCCAGAAATACGGGCAAGGCGGCTAAACCGTCCTTCACCGAGGCGCAAATACTCCTAGGGGGGTCTGAGGGCAGGATGCCCCTCAGCCCGGGTCGCCGCCCCCCCCCGGTTGACTCTGCCGCCCCCCAAGGGCAAAGGGGCTCAGTCCCGACCGGAGGCTTCATGCGCGTTCTGCCCCACGCCCGCATTCCCGAATTGCCCAACCCCTATTTCGGCAAAGTGCGCGATTGTTACGACCTGCCCGCCGATGCCAGCCACCCCCAAGGCAGGCGCATTCTGATCGCGTCCGACCGCATCTCCGCCTTTGACCGCATTTTGGCCGCGATCCCCTACAAGGGCCAGATCCTCACCCAAATCGCGCGGTTCTGGTTTGACCGCACCGCCGATGTCCTGCCCAACCATGTGCTGTCTTACCCCGACCCCAACGTGGTGATCGGCCAGCGCCTGACGATCCTTCCGGTCGAGGTTGTGGTGCGCGGCTATCTGGCGGGCACCACCTCCACCTCGGTGCTGACGCAATACAAACAAGGCAAGCGTGCCATGTATGGTCATGTCCTGCCCGACGGGTTGCGCGACAACCAGATCCTGCCGCAGCCGATCATCACCCCCACGTCCAAGGCGTTTGACGGCGGCCATGACGCGCCCCTGACGGCGGACGAGATTTTAGCCCAAGGCCTGCTGACCGCCGCGCAATGGGACGAAGTCTCGACCGCGGCCCTTGCGCTGTTTGCGCGCGGCCAACAGGTGGCCGCAGAACGCGGCCTGATTTTGGTCGATACGAAATATGAATTCGGCACCGATAGCGCGGGCCAAATCCTGATTGCGGATGAGATTCACACCCCCGATTCCAGCCGCTACTGGATCGCCTCTGGCTATGACGCCGCCTTTGAAGACGGCACCCGCCCACCGAGTTTCGACAAAGACGTGATCCGCTCTTGGGTCGTCGCCCGCTGTGACCCTTATCAGGACGCCCTGCCCGACATTCCCGCCGAAATGATCGCGGCCACCTCTGCCGTCTATGTGCAAGCCTACGAGGCGATTACAGGCCAAGCCTTCGCCCCCGATCTGTCGGGCGACAGCGTGTTGGGCCGCATCCGCACCGCGCTGCAACCCTACTTTGCCTGACGGTCTGCCCCATCAACCGCCTGTTTGCGCAAACAACCGCTGATCCGCTATGGTCCGCCAAATTCTGATAGGAGCGTGAAATGATTCTCAGCTGTGGCGAAGCCCTGATCGACATGCTGCCCCGCCAAAGCACGCTGGGCGAGGCGTGCTTTGCCCCCTATGCGGGCGGGGCGGTGTTCAACACGGCCATCGCCTTGGGCAGGCTTGGTGCGCCCTCGGCGTTCTTTTCGGGCATTTCGACCGATATGCTGGGCGAGATTTTGGCCGATACGCTGACAGCCTCCAAGGTCGATACGCGCTACTGCGCCCGCTCGTCCCGCCCCACCACGGTGGCCTTTGTCAAACTGGTGGACGGCCAAGCGACCTATGCCTTTTACGACGAAAACACTGCAGGCCTTTTGCTGACCCAAGACCAGTTGCCCGACCTGCCCGCATCGGTCAGCACGCTGTTCTTTGGCGGTATCTCGCTGGTCAATGACCCTGCAGCCACAACCTATGAAGCCTTGCAAATCCGCGAGGCCCCCACCCGCGTGACCATGATCGACCCCAACATCCGCCTAGGCTTTATCGCTGGCAAAGAAGCCCCCTATCGCGCGCGCATTGAACGGATGATCGCACGGGCCGATATTGTGAAGCTGTCGGATGAAGACCTGCATTGGCTGTCAGGGGGCGGTGATGTGACCCACCTCGCCCGCGCTATCTTGTCCCAAGGACCCAAACTGGTGTTCATCACCGAAGGGGCCGCAGGTGCACGCGCTGTCACCGCCACCCAAGACCGCTTTGTCGCTGCCCAAAAGGTCACCGTGGCCGATACTGTGGGCGCAGGCGATACGTTCAACGCCGGCGCCCTGTGCGCGCTGCAAGAGGCGGGGGCTTTGACCAAAGCGCGCCTGTCGGCGCTAAGCGATGCCGAACTTGACGCCGCCCTTTTCCTTGGCACCCGTTCGGCCGCCATCACCGTCTCGCGCGCAGGGGCAAACCCGCCGTGGCGGTCTGAACTGTGAAAGCGCTGCTCCAACGCGTCACGCGGGCAAGTGTGACGGTAAAGGGCCAGATCGTTGGCCAAATCGGCCCCGGCCTGTTGATCCTGATCTGCGCCATGCCAGAGGATACCGAGTCCGAGGCCGACAAACTTGCCACCAAGATCGCCAAACTGCGCATCTTCAAGGATGAGGCGGGCAAGATGAACCTGTCGCTGCGCGATACGGGCGGATCGGCCCTGATTGTCAGCCAGTTCACCCTTGCCGCCGACCTGCGCGGCAACCGCCCGGGCTTTTCCTATGCCGCCCCGCCCGACCTTGCCAAACGTCTGTACGAAGACGTCTCGGTCAAGGTCGCAGCCCTTGGCATTCCCGTGCAAAACGGCGTGTTCGGCGCTGATATGGACGTGTCGCTGAACAACGACGGCCCCGTCACCCTCTGGATGGACACCGCAACGCTGTAGGATAGGGCCAGATCTTTCGCAGAAAGATCGTGGCCGGGCCCGGCGCGGCTTTGGGCTGACACCTGCGCCAGATCGCCCAATCCAGACCTAAGCCACCCAGTCCCAAGCCACGGCAAAGGCCCCCAAACACGCCCCGACCGCCGCCCCCTCGGCCGCGACATCGCCTTGCACCTGCGCCACAAGGCCGCGCTTGCGGTCTTCGACCACCAAGGCCACACGGGCCTGCAGGCCTGCATCGTGCAAAGCCGTGTCCAGCACCCGCGCAATGGCACGTTTGCGCAATTCTGGCTTTAATATCTTTCCCACAGCAGTCTTGGGCAGGCTGGGCAAAACCTCGACATGTTTGGGGATGGCTGCACGTTCGGGGATATGTGCGTGGCAATGCGCCACCAGCGCCTCGCACGACACCGAGGCCCCTGCGACCAGTTCAACATAGGCGCAAGGCAGTTCTCCCGCATGGCAATCGGGTTGTCCGATGGCACCTGCAAAGGCCACGGCGGGGTGGGTCATCAGCGCCTCTTCAATCATGGCGGGGTCCAGATTATGGCCGCCGCGGATGATCAAATCCTTCGCACGCCCCACAATATACAGATAGCCATCCGCGTCCATCCGCCCCAAATCGCCCGTGCGCAGATAGTAGCCTTGCTCAAACAGGCCTTCATTGCGCGCCACGTCGACATAGGTACCACCGGGCAGAACACCGGGGCTCGAGATACAAATCTCGCCCACTTCGTCCACCTCGCATACCCGTTCACCGTCAGGATCACGGGCCAATATCCGCACACTGGTATAGGGAAAGGCCAACCCGACAGAGCCTGCTTTCTTCAGCCCGTCCGGCGGGTTGACCGACACAAGGCAGGTGCATTCCGTCAGGCCATAGCCTTCGATCACCTGCACGCCCGTGGCCCGTTCATAGCGCTTGAACAAATCTGTCGGCAGCGGGGACGATCCGGAAAAAGTACCCCGCAGCGTGGTAATCTTGGCATTGACCGGCCGCTGCATCAGGGCCGACAGCGCTGTGGGCACGCCGATGAGGTAGGTCGCCCCGTACCGTTCGACGAGCCGCCAAAGCGCGTCAAACACCCCCTCGCCGCGATAGCCCTGCGGCGTGGGAAACACCGCATGTCCGCCCGAGGCGATCATCGACATCATCACCGGATAGGCCGCGAAAACATGAAACAGCGGCAAGGGGCACAAGACCACATCGGTTTCGCGAAACAGCAAACGATGGCCAAGCCAGCCGTTGTAGATCATGCCTGAAACACGGTGCTGGGTGACCTTGGGCATGCCCGTGGTCCCGCCGGTGTGAAAATAAGCAGCGATGCGATCGTCATGCGGGTCTTCAAAGGTCAGGTCTTTGGGCTGGCGCGCCACGGTGACGCCAAACGCCATGACTTTGGCGGTGTGGCGCGCGCTTGTCTTGGGACGCATCGCCCCTGCGATCAGTGATTTGGGAAAGGGCAGATAGGACGCCAAGTCTACCTCTAGCACCGTTGTGACGCCAGGCGCATCGGCCACAGCCTCGGCCACTTTTTGCGCCAAATCTGTCCGAGGAAAGGGTTTAAGGGTGACCACGACCTTGGCCTTGGTTTCGCGCAGCAGGGCCGCAATCTGGGTCGGTTCCAGCAAGGGGTTGATGGGGCAGACAATCCCCGCCACGGCCCCCGCCAGCAAGGTAACCACCGTTTCCAAAGCATTGGGCAGCACATAGGCCACCACATCCTGCGGCCCTATACCCAGCGTCCGAAGTAGGTTGGCCGTTTGGGTAACACGGTCCTGCAAATCGCCCCAAGTCAGCGTCTGGGCGCGGTCTTTGGCCCCCGATGTCAGCTGAAAGGTCACAGCCGGACGGCCGCCATGCGCCTTGGCCGCACGCGAGAGAAAATCATGCATCGTGCGCCCGACATGACGTTCAGACCAGGGCATTTCAGCCTCGATTGCGGCCACATCCTCGCGCGTGCGAAAATGGTTCATCTTATCCCCCCTTAGCCTTTAAGGCCTGCCCTCTGATCTGGGGCTTGACGGCAGGATGGCGTGAAACGCAAGGTTTGCCAAGCCAACACTCTGCCC
>CANIKY010000066.1 GCA_947468085.1 Paracoccaceae bacterium
CCCGGCGGCGCTGCCGCTTGATCTTTAAGGCGCGCGCATGAAGGTGCAACATCTGGCCGGACATACCTTCCATGGCCGCAAGGGGGTGGTTGCCAACAGCTTCCGCTACAGCGTCGACTACGTCCTTCTTGATGCCGAGGCGTGCGTTCCAACGCCGGCACTTTTTTCGCGCAACCGCGCCAACCTTGCAGCCTTGCACGATGTTGACCACGGCGGCGCACCAAAGCAAGGCCGCGGTCCTGTGTGGCTGCGCGAGGTTTTAGCCGACCATGGCCTGCCCAGCCCGACGCGGGTGCGCCTTCTGGCCCAGCCGCGCCTGTTGGGCCATGTCTTCAACCCTGTGGCCTTTTGGCTGGCCGAAGATGCCAGTGGGCTGCGCGCCTTTGTGGCCGAGGTGACAAATACCTTTGGCGACCGCCATTCCTACCTTTGCCACCGCGCCGATCATGGCCCGATCGGGCCGGAAGATCACCTTGGCGCCCACAAAATCTTCCACGTGTCGCCCTTTCAATCCATCGCAGGCGGGTATACTTTTCGACTTGATCTGCGCGCAGATCGCTTGAACATCGTCATAACCTATGCGGCCGGCGAGGATGGTTTGATTGCCACGCTGACGGGCCCGCTGCGTCCCTTGACCAATACCAGCATTTTATGGGCGCTGCTGCGCCGCCCCTTCGGTTCGCGCCGCGTTTTGGCCTTGATCCATTGGCAGGCCATGAAGCTTTGGGCCAAGGGTGCCGTCTTTCGCCCCCGTCCGAAACCCCCGACCTCTGAGGTGTCTTGATGGTGTCCGCCCTGATCACCCTGATTGTCTTGGCTTTGATTGCCGTGCTCATTCTGACCCGCTTCTTTGGCTTTCGCGCGCAAAGCCCTGCGCAGTATGCAACCCTTGGCCCCAAGTTCGACGCGCGGCTGCATCTAAGCGGCCCGATCCTGTGCGAGGGCGTGATCTTTGGACCCCTTGGCCGCGTCACCTCGCGCTTTGTGGCGCAGATGCACGGCACTTGGCAGGGCAATCAATGTCGTTTGACAGAATCCTTTCTTTACGATTCGGGCATTCAGCAAAATCGTGCCTGGGCCCTGACGCTTGGGGCTGATGGGGCGTTAAAGGCCTTGGCGGATGATCTCGTTGGCCCTGGTGAGGGCCGTGTCGCAGGAAATGCCGTGCAAATGCGCTACAAAATCCGCCTGCCAGAAGGATCGGGTGGCCATGTTTTGAATGTGGTCGATTGGATGTATCTGATGCCCAACGGCACGATCATGAACCGCAGCCAGTTTCGCAAATTTGGCATCAAAGTGGCTGAATTGGTCGCCACCATGCGACCCGTTGACCCCACAGTACCTTCCCCAGTGACAACACCATGACCTTTGAGGGAAAACGCTATTGGCTGGTTGGCGCCTCAGAAGGTCTTGGTCTGGCGTTGGCGCAGCAGATGCACCGCGCTGGGGCCAGCTTGATCCTTTCCGCCCGCAGCGCAAACCGGCTGGCAGAGGCCTGCGCCACCCTTCCAGGCGCCACTGCTGCCCCCCTTGATGTCAGCGACAGTGCCGCTGTGGCCGCCGTTGCGGCACAGATTGGTCCCATCGACGGCATGGTCTGGCTTGCGGGCGTTTACACCCCCATGCCCGCCGACGCGCTTGATGGCGCAGCTTTCGTGCAAATGTGCGATGTCAATTTCACCGGCTGTGCGCGGGTCTTGGGGGCCGTGTTACCCGCTATGGTGGCGCGTGGGTCTGGGCATATCGTGCTGACAGGATCACTTTCAGGCTTTCGCGGTTTACCAGGGGCCATGGGCTATCAGGCAAGCAAGGCTGGCGTTATGGCCTTGGCCGAATGCCTTTACGCCGATCTGCGCGGCACGGGCATCAAAGTCCAACTCGCCAACCCCGGTTTTATCCGCACCCGACTGACCGACAAAAACACCTTCGCCATGCCCTTCTTGATGGAGCCAGAGGCCGCGGCCGCCCATATGATGACCCTGATGAAAGATGAGGCGTTCAAAAAAAGCTTTCCCACCGTCTTTTCGTGGCTGTTCCGGCTGTCGCAGTTCTTGCCCGATTGGGCCTATTACCGGATGTTCGCCCCCAAGTGAGGCCTTTGTGCCGCCCTCAAGAGGGTGTTTGCAGGCAGGCCATAAAGAACCCGTCCATCCCGCCTTCCTCGGCCCAATAATCTGGCCGCAGGCGCAACCCGCGCGCGCCCATCCATGAAGGGTCAATCCCCGTAATCTCGGGGCGCAGCATAGCCAATGCAGGATGTCGCAGCAAAGCTGCGGCAATCTGCCCCTCGCCTTCGTCTTGCAGCAGGGAACAGGTGCAATATATCAATCGCCCGCCCGGTTTCAGCCAGCCCAAGGCGCGGTCGAGCAAGTGGGCCTGCAACTCTACCAAGCCCGCGATATCCGAGGGCTGGCGCAAAAAGGGCAAGTCAGGGTGCCGACGGATCGTGCCTGTGGCTGAACACGGTGCATCCAGCACAATTGCGTCATAAAGGGTGGGCGGTGTCCATTGCAGCGCATCGGCGGTGACGATCTTGGCCCGCAAGCCTGTGCGCGCCAAGTTCTCTTGCAAGCGCACCAAGCGCGGGCCCGATATGTCCAGTGCCGTCACCTCGGCCCCGCCATTCGCCAGTTGCAGCGTCTTTCCCCCCGGTGCGGCGCATAAGTCCAGCACCGATAGGCCGCGCAGATCGCCCAGCAGTCGCACGGCCAAGGCCGCGGCTGCATCTTGCACCCAAAACGCCCCTTCGGCAAAGCCGGGCATGGCCGAGATTTGGCCCCCCGCCGCTATGCGCAGCGATCCCGTGGGCAAGACCTCGGCCCCGGGAATGCTTTCGGCTGCCGTGTCATGGCGCAGGCTCAGGTCCACCACGGGCGTGCGCGCCTGCACCTCTTCCATCTTGCCCACCGCCACCTTGCCATAGCGTGCGACCAAAGCCTGCCGCAGCCACCCCGGCAACCGCTGCACTGGCCCTGCAATTACAACGGGTGGGGCAAACTTGCGCAAGACAGCGTTGACCAAACCCGCCAAACCCTGCGTGGTCTTATCGCGCCGCGCCAATTCCACAGCAGAGTTCACTACACCGTGCGCCGCCCCACCCTCGGCCAGTTCCGTCACCGCCAAGCGTAGAATGTTCAGCACGGCCAATGGAGGTTCCTTGTGCAAATGCGCACCCAACATCCGGTCGATTGGTTCTGCTTGGCGCAGCACAGCACTGGCCAAACGCTGCGCGCGTGCCCGGTCCCCCGGCGACAAACCCGCCAAAGGGGCATCGCCTTGCTCGGCCAAGCTTACGCCCTTGTCCAAGACTCCGTCCAGCAATGCCAAAACCGCCCGCCGCGCTGTCAAACCCTCTGCCATCATCTGCCCTTGTTCAATCCAACCCGCGCCTTATACAGAACCTACCCCCTTGCCAAGGAGCGCCCATGTCCGACCCATCCGCAAAAGACCTGCCCGCCGCCGCACAACGCGCACTGGCCGAGGCCGAGGCCCGCCGCAAAGCGGCCGCCACAGCCCCAATTACGCCCGAACTTGGCGGCCCTAAAGGGCCAGAACCTGTCCGCTATGGCGACTGGGAACGCAAAGGCCTGGCCGTCGACTTCTAAGCTTGCGCTCTCAAATCCACAGCACGGGCTGAGTTTCATAGCCGATATAAAGCGGGTGTTTGGGTAAGCCGCCCTTGCTAAGGCCCAGATGATACAAGTCCAACCCCCTCTGCCGCAGCAGGGCTTCCACCTTGGCCCCGCGCTTCAAATGCAGCCCATGCGTGCCCCAAGCGCAGATGACACGCTGGGCCTGTGCCGCCATTTTGACAATGGCCGCATCATTTTCAGGCCCCACAGGGTCAACCACGGCCCGCATCACCTTGGGGTCGGTGGCGCGGTAAGCGAAGATATTGGTCACCGCAAAGCTGCCAAAGCCCAAGGCCCGCGCCCGCCGCTCGCAGCGTTCGACCGTGGGGTCGTTTTGCGCCTCGGTTGCGGTGGAGGGGTTGAGCATGACAAACAACACCCTTGGCCCCGGTGCCCAGATGCGCACCAGCACATAACGATAGGCCTCGTTCGCAGAATAGTCCGCATAGCTTGCCGCATCGCCTTTTTGGTGCTGACGGCGGATCATGGGGCCTCTGTAACAAACACCCGCGCGGGGTGAAACATTCCCAAGCGCACCTGCCCCAAGCCCAGGGCGCGGCCGTTGTGACTGGCCCAAACCTCACCCTCGGCCGAAGTCAGCACCGCCCCTGGATTGCCGACGGCAATCTTGCGCGCACCGTCGGCTGTCGCTTCCACCTGCGGCAGATCGGCCAAGGCGGCCTCGATCGGCAAAAGCCTGTCCTCCAGCGTGCCGTCTTCGCCCAAGGCCAGCACCTCGTCCCATGTCAGCCCGTCCGCCGCATCAAACGGCCCCGACCACGTCCGCCGCAGCCAAGCGACATGCGCCGCCGTCCCCAAAGCGCGGCCCAGATCGCGGGCGATGGCGCGCACATAGCCGCCCTTGCCGCAAACCATCTCCAAAATCACATGATCGGCATCACTCCGCTCGATCACCTCTAACGAATCCACCCACAGCGGGCGGGCGTCAAGCTCGAACACCTCGCCCTCGCGCGCCAGAACATAGGCCCGCGCGCCGTCAACCTTAACAGCCGACACTTGCGGCGGCACCTGCATGATCTCGCCGCGAAAGGCCGCAAGAGCAGCTTTGATCCCTTCAGTCGTCGGGCGCAGATCGCTGGTGGCCACAACCGCGCCTTCGGCATCATCAGTGCTGGTTTCCGCCCCAAAGCGCACGGCAAAGCGGTAGGCTTTCAGCGCATCGGTCAAGACGGCCACGGTCTTGGTCGCCTCGCCAAAGGCCAGCGCAAGAACCCCAGTCGCTGCCGGATCCAGCGTGCCGGCATGCCCCGCCTTTTGCGCCTTCAGCAGCCATTTGACTTTGTTGACCACATCGGTGGACCCAATGCCCGCCGGTTTGTCGACGATCAGCCACCCCGACAGCTTGCGCCCCTTTTTGCTGCGGCCCATCCTCAGTTCCCCTCTACCAGCCCAACCATCGGCCCTATTGCAAACCCCACCCCGCTGCGCCCCAGCTCTGGCGCATAAAGCCGTGAGATTGATCCGTCAAAATACAGCGCATCGCGCGCGCCCAAGCCATCGCGGAAAAAGCGCGCAAAGCGGTCAAAGGTCACCGCAGTATTCGCCAGGACAAACCACGCCACCCCGCCGTCCGCCCGCACCCCCACCCCGTTGCGGATCTTGGGCGAGGTGGAACCCGCCAAAAACTCCGGATGCAAAGCCCCGCCAATCACCAACATCGGCCCCGATTGGCTGGCATAGCGGCAGGGCAGGGGGGCGGCTGCAAAGGCGCGGCTTTCCACCACGGCCAAAAGGCCATCGCCTATGCAAAAGACGCCATTGGGCAAGAGCCCGAAGTTGCCCGGCCCGTCCCGCGTGATGATGCGGTGCCGCTGCGTGCCGTCTTCGATGTAAAGACCCACCGGCGATAGATCGGGCTGAAACATCCCCGCATTCATCGCAAAAGCAAGATGCTGGCCATTGGCCTTCAAGGCCGCCTCTACCGGCGCAAAGCCGCCATAGGGCAGCCCGTCCGACCCCTTCAAAAACATCCGCACATCGCTGCCCGCAGTCGCCGCGCAGACGACAAAATGTGCGCCTTCAAACACTTGATCCCTACAGCTTGCCACAGCAGGGCTTGCCGCCAAGACCAAGATCAGCACCAAGGCGCGCATGATCTTAGGCGCCGCTTTCAGGATGGCCCACCTCATCGTCGGGCAGGGTGTCGGGGGCTGCCAGATCGCGCATCACGACAGGGTCGGCGAACATCCGGCGGGTTTCGTCCAAGCGGTCAAACGTCTCGTCGCGGCGAAAGCGCAGGTCAGGGGCATGGCGCAAGATCACCTCTTCGGAAACTTTCTTGCGAATAATCCCTTTGTGGCGCGACAAAGCCTCAACAGCCAGTTCGACATTGCCGCTGCCCAAAAGCGGCATAACATAGACCGTGGCAATTTTCAGATCGCTTGAAACAGCGACCTCGCCGATCGTGATCGACATGGCGTCAAAGGCCGGATCATGGATCTCGCCCCGTGACAGAATTTCCGACAAGCGCCGCCGGATCATTTCGCCCACGCGCAGCTGACGCTGACCGGGCCCTTTGGATGTTTGTTTGACCATGATGCCCCTTTAGGCCCAAACGCCCCGCCCCGCAACGGGGTCCAAACGCCATGCGATTCGCCCGATGGCCCAGCTAAGCCTTGCACCAAATCGCCCCGCATCCTAAACCCTGCCAAAGCGTGGAGGCGATAATGAGCGATAAGCCCGGCATAGTGGTCACCGGCGCATCCGGTCGGATGGGCCAGACGCTGGTCAAACTGATCTTGGCGTCCGATCACTGGCAGCTTGTAGGCTGTATCGAACGCGCAGGCTCGCCGTGGCTTGGCCGCGACATGGGCGAGGCGCTGGGCACGGGCGTCTTGGGCCAAATCATCACCGACGATCCCCTGCCGTCTTTCGCCCGCGCCCGTGCTGTGGTGGATTTCACCAGCCCCGAGGCCTCGGTCAACTTTGCCAAACTCGCAGCCCAAGCCCGCCTTGTGCATGTCGTGGGCACCACAGGCCTTGCCCCTGACCATCACCGCGCCCTTGATCTGGCCGCCCCCCACGCTGTCATCATTCAGGCTGGCAATATGAGCTTGGGGGTCAACCTTTTAACACGGCTCACGCAAAAAGTAGCCCAAGCCCTTGATCTGGATTGGGATATCGAAGTGGTGGAAGCCCACCACCGCCTGAAAGTTGATGCCCCCTCCGGCACCGCATTGATGCTGGGCGAGGCCGCAGCCCAAGGGCGTGGCACAACGCTGCAAGACGCCAAAACCCCCTCTCGCGATGGCATCACAGGCGCGCGCACCCCCGGTTCCATCGGCTTTTCGGCCATACGCGGCGGCGATATCGTGGGCGAACATGATGTGATCTTCGCCACCTCTGGTGAACGCCTCGTGCTGCGCCACATCGCCACCGACCGCGCCATCTTTGCGCGCGGCGCTCTCAAAGCCGCACAATGGGGTTTGGCGCAAAAACCCGGCCGTTATGACATGATGGATGTCTTGGGCCTGTAACCCCCCACACCCCCCCTTTCATATGTGCTCAAATATCCCCGCCGGAGGCCCAAGGCCCGCCCAGCCGAAATCCCCTTTTCTTTTGCGCCTGTTTCCCCTATACGCGCGCATCTTCCATCAACACGGAAGACCAAGGGCCTTGCTGGACGACATCCCGGCTTGCGCCGTCACCCACAACCTTTAGGAGATCTCGATGTCGATCACTGTTGAAGAAAAAACCCGCCTGATCAAAGAATTTGCCACCAAAGAAAATGACACGGGCTCGCCCGAGGTTCAGGTGGCGATCTTGTCGTCGCGCATCGCGACCCTGACCGAGCACTTTAAAAGCCACAAGAAAGACAACCACTCTCGCCGTGGTTTGCTGATGCAAGTGGCCCAACGCCGCAAGCTGTTGGACTATCTGAAGTCCAAAGATGCCGCACGTTACACCGCGCTGATCACCCGTCTGGGCCTGCGCCGCTAAACTTGCACTGTGCCCGGGCCCTGCTCGGGCGCTTTGCCTTTCTGGCCCCGGCTGATCCGGGGCGGCCCATCCGCGCCAGGGCTCTGCGCGGCGGGGGATCCGCAAATCCAAATGAGCCAGGGGCATTCGGCCCCTACGCACCGCCGGCGGGAGGGTCCCCCGGCTTAGATAGGATGACACATGTTCAACATCACTACGAAATCCATCCAGTGGGGCAATGACACCCTGACGCTGGAAACCGGCAAGGTTGCCCGCCAAGCGGATGGTTCGGTTATCGCCACCTTGGGCGAAACCTCTGTCATGGCCAACGTGACATTTGCCAAAGCCGCAAAGCCCGGCCAAGATTTCTTCCCCCTGACGGTTCACTATCAGGAAAAGTATTACGCAGCCGGCAAGATCCCCGGCGGCTTTTTCAAGCGCGAGGCGCGCCCGTCTGAAAAGGAAACGCTGGTTTCCCGCCTGATCGACCGCCCCTGCCGCCCGCTGTTTGTCGAAGGCTTCAAGCATGAAGTGCTGGTCATGGCGACTGTGCTGTCATGCGACCTTGTGAACGACCCCGACATGGTGGCGATGATTGCGGCCTCTGCCGCGCTAACGATTTCCGGCGTGCCCTTCATGGGCCCGATTGCCGCTTGCCGTGTGGGTTTTTCCAAGGGCGCTTACGTCTTGAACCCTGCGATGGACGACATGACCCAACTGCGCCTCAACCCCGAGCAGCGCTTGGATCTGGTTGTGGCCGGCACCAAAGACGCCGTCATGATGGTAGAGTCCGAAGCCTACGAGCTGTCGGAAGACGAAATGCTGGGCGCTGTGAAATTTGGCCATGCCCAGATGCAGCCCGTGATCGACCTGATCATCGACTTTGCCGAAATCGCCGCGAAAGAGCCGTTCAACTTCTCGCCCCCCGACATCTCGGCGCTTTACGGCCGTGTGGCGGCTGCGGGTGAAACCCAGATGCGCGCCGCTTTCGCGCTGCGTGACAAGCAAGAACGCTCAAACGCCATTGATGCGGCCTCTGCTGCCATCAAGGGCGCATTGTCGGCGGCAGATCTGGCCGACATCAACCTTGGGTCGGCGATCAAAAAGCTTGAATCCTCGATCCTGCGCGGCGATATCATCAACGGCGGCGCACGCATTGATGGGCGCGACAACAAGACGGTCCGCCCGATTGTGTGCGAAACCGGTCTGCTGCCGCGTACCCATGGCTCGGCGCTGTTCACGCGCGGTGAAACCCAAGGTTTGGTCGTGACCACCTTGGGCACCGGCGAGGATGAGCAGATCATCGACGCCTTGAACGGCAACACCCGCTCGAACTTCCTGCTGCACTACAACTTCCCGCCCTATTCGGTTGGCGAAGTCGGCCGTGTGGGGTCGCCTGGACGCCGCGAAATCGGCCACGGCAAACTGGCCTGGCGCGCGCTGCAAGCCGTGCTGCCCGCCGCCACCGACTTCCCCTACACGATCCGCGTTGTCTCCGAGATCACCGAATCCAACGGTTCCTCCTCGATGGCGTCGGTCTGCGGTGGGTCGCTGTCGATGCTGGACGCCGGTGTGCCGCTGAAAGCGCCGGTTGCCGGCGTGGCCATGGGCCTGATCTTGGAAGACGACGGCCGCTTTGCCGTGTTGACCGACATCTTGGGTGATGAAGACCACCTCGGCGACATGGATTTCAAAGTCGCAGGTACGGCAAACGGGATCACGTCGTTGCAGATGGACATCAAGATCGCCGGCATCACGCCCGCGATTATGGAGCAAGCTTTGGCCCAAGCCAAAGACGGCCGGATGCACATCTTGGGCGAAATGGCCAAGTCGATCTCTGGCCCGCAGGCGTTCAGCGCCTATGCGCCCAAGATCGAAACCATGACGATCCCGACCGACAAAATCCGCGAAGTGATCGGGTCGGGCGGCAAAGTCATCCGCGAAATCGTTGAACTGTCGGGTGCCAAGGTCGACATCAACGACGACGGCATGATCAAAATCGCCTCAAACGACGCCGCCGCCATCAAAAAAGCCTATGACATGATCTATTCGATCGTGGCAGAGCCCAAAGAAGGCGAAGTTTACATCGGCAAAGTGGTGAAACTGGTCGACTTCGGCGCCTTTGTGAACTTCTTTGGCAAGCGCGACGGCTTGGTCCATGTCTCGCAAATCGCCTCCAAGCGGTTGAACCACCCCAATGAGATCCTGAAAGAAGGCCAAGAGGTGAAGGTGAAACTTCTGGGCTTTGACGACCGAGGCAAAGTGCGCCTTGGCATGAAGATGGTCGATCAGGAAACCGGGCTAGAGATTGCGGAAAGCAAAGACAACGCTGAAGGGTGATGTGATCCAAGGGCTCCGGGAAACCGGGGCCCATTCTTATCTGAAAGTTCGAAATGCCAGTAAGTTCTGCCGTCACCCCGGACGATACCATGGTCAACGTGGTGTGCATGAAGTGGGGTACGCTTTACGGCGCTGACTATGTGAATGCTTTGTTTGCAGGTGTGCGCCAGCACTTGTCTTTGAAACATCGTTTTGTTTGTTTTACAGACAACGCCCAAGGCATTTCGCCCGATGTTGAAATCCGTCCGATCCCCCGCATAAACTTGCCCGATGGCAAAGAGGATTTGCGCTGGCGCAAGTTGATCTTGTTTTCCAATCCGTTGGATGACTTGGTAGGCCCAACATTGTTTTTGGATCTCGATTTGGTGATTTTTGGAGCGCTAGATGTGTTTTTCTTGCGGCCCGGTGCCGTTCCCATCATACGCGATTCAGATTTGTTTAGATCCAAGCACTTGCGTGCGTTGTTCCAGCCAAAACGCCACCGTTTCTTGGAAATGGTGGGCAACTCATCGGTCTTTCGTTTCCGGGCAGGGGCGCATGAGCACGTTCTAAAGCGCTTTGTGGCCGGTCCAAGTGGCGCCACATCGACCTATAAGATCTCGCAACAATTCCAGAGTGCCGCCTTGGCCGAGGCTGGTGAACTATCCTATTGGCCAGAAACTTGGTGTGTCAGTTTCAAGAATGCGTGCGTTCCACGTGGGTTAGCCAGTTATTGGGAAGATCCGGCGCTGCCAAAAGATGCGCGGATTGTGGTTTTTGCGGGCGAACCAAAAATGACTGAGGTTTTGGCGGGCGGTGGGAATAAGTGGTATCGCCGGATTGGGAATGTGGAATGGTTAAAGGCCGCGTGGAATGAGATCAAATAAGGAAATACCAAGTTTTGATAGTGTAACCCCTTGGGGAACCTATCGACCAAATTTGGTCGTGAACGCCCTTCTGTCTTTTGGCCAGAAAATGCCTAGTTCCTTGAGTTTTCTCAGCAAAGCTACTCGTCATCCAGTCAAATATTGGCGCAACACATCAGTTGATCTTCGGATTTGGGGGCTAAAAATGCGCCTCAATCCACGCGGCAATATATCAGAGCAAAAACTATATACATCGCCAAAGGGTTTTGACCCGATGGAACTTCGTTTCATGCAGCAGTTTCTGGCTCAGGGAGGTGTGTTTTTCGACATTGGGGCGAATGCTGGAGTTTATAGTTTTTGGGCTCATGTTTGTTCAAATGGGCGCGCCAAGATTATCAGTTTTGAGCCCGATGCAGAAATGCGCCGACGCATTGATTTTAATGTGGCTATTAATGAGATTGAAACAATAAAGGTTCTTCCATATGCTCTTTCAGATCGTGATGGGCTTACTGAGTTTTATGTCAATGAAGGGCAAAGGGGAACAAACTCTTTAGAGAGACCAACGGAAGGGATCGCAAAGAGACGTCAAATTCAGGTTCAAATGCGAACCTTATTGACGGTGATAAACGAGCAAGCGATCTCCAATATTGATGTGATGAAAATCGATATCGAAGGCCACGAACCGCCCGTGCTGCGTCATTTCTTCGCCAACGTTCCCAAAGAATCTTGGCCACGCCTACTGATAGGTGAAGTTCAGCATATTTCCGCTGTTGACTTAGAGGCCCTTGTGCCATCGGATCATTATGAAGTCGTTTTTACAACAAAGTTAAACACAATTTGGAAAAAGCGCAGTTTATGACTGCAAATGCGACGCACAGTGATCCTTTTTTCTGTTCAGTTTTGTTTAGTGATGCCGAATTGAGTCGCCGTCACCTTCAATACTTTTGTTTGAGACCGTATCTCTCGATTGCGTTGGCGCACCTCCGGGCGATCATAACCGCGCGGGTGGTCTAGATGCACCAATGGCGCAGAATACCGCACTGTGCGGGCTTTGAAGCCCGCATTCTTCATCCGCTGGCCTAGTTCCTTATCCTGCCCGCCATATTTGATCCGCTCGTCATACCCATTCACGGCCAAAATATCATCGCGAAAGCAAGATGCGTTTGCTCCACACAGCGAGGTGCGAATGGGGTTAATCCATTCCAAAACCGACATCACCGATTGTGGAAAGGGGGCAGTTTTCAGCCAAGCGGAAACATCCGTCAATGCGCCATGAGATCTCAGCCAATGTCTTTGAAAAACAGCTAGGTTTTTGACATCGTCACGTGTCACAATATCTGTCGCGGCCTTATTCAATCTGATAAGGCTGCCCGTATTAAAGGCCTTTCGACGGGCCATTTGAACATGTCTGCGCACAAAACCCGGATGAATCAGCACATCACCGTCAATGAACACCAGATAATCAGCGCCAGAGCTGGCGATTGATTTATTCAGGATCGCGCCCTTTTCAAATCCGTTGTCGGGATGCCATATATGTCTTACCGGTACGGGTGAGCGCGCTGAAAAGGCATCAATGACAGCCTTAGTTTCCGGACCAGAGCCGTCGTCGGCGATACAAATGCTGGTTAATCGGTAATTTTGCATCAGGACCGATTCAAAGCACAGGTCCAGCGCGCAGGGATTGTTGTAGGTGGATATGATCAATTCTGTGTGCATACTGGTCTTGCTTCGCTATCCCGTGGGGCCGTTCTGCGCCGCGGCTTTGTCCGAGTTGAGCCTAAGAGCAAAATGCCGGGTTGGCCAGATGGTCGTGCGGTTTTGGGCGTCACGAACGACCACCTGCGGCGAAAATCCCGCCCAACCCCGCTTGACACAGCGCCCTTCGCCCTGTTGAACAAACTTATACCACGCAGGAGGGGGCCATGTATCTGGAAGCCGTGCGCGAACTTCTGCGCAAGCAGAAACTGGTCGAGGGTCTGGTCAAGGGCCACGGGGCCGTACATCACAACCTTGTGGAAACTGTCGTTGAAAAACAGCAATTGGTTGAGCTTGAAAATTTCATGTCCAAGCTCGCTGTTGCTGATATTGTTGAAATCCTTGAAGCTTTGCCTGCAGAAGATGCCGCTTTCTTGTGGCCTCGGGTGCCTGCCGGTCGCTCAACCGATGTGTTGTGGGAAGTCTCTGACGAACTGCGCGATCAATTGGAAGAGGTTGCAGGCCCGCGCTTGGCCGAAACCAAGGTGTCCGTCTTTGAGCTGATCGGTGGCCGCATCAAGCAAAGTCCGATCAAAGCCCGCAAGGATTTGGAGGGGAAAAAGCCCCTGTGGATCGACCTTTTGAACGCCTCGTCCGCTCAGCGGGCCTATATTGGTGAGTTCTATCATTTGGATCTGCCCGATCCGGGCGATGAAACCGATCTGGAAGTGTCGAACCGCTTTCACATTGAAGAAACTGGTGCCTTAAATCTGCATTCGAACTTCTTGCTCGATCGCGGCGGCAAAAGTCGGTCGGTTCCTGTGGCCTTTATTTTGTACAAAGATATCCTCTTTTCGCTACGAAACGAGGATTTGCCGGTGTTTCGCCTGCAACGCCGCCGTGCCGAAACGGTGCCGGGTTTTGCTACCGATTGCTTTGATCTGCTGTTGAACCTGTATGGTTCAGACGTTGAATATTCTGCTGATAGTCTTGAGGATATTTACAAAACCCTTTCCCGTGTCGGCAAACACGTGTTGTCTGAAACGATGACCGATGAAGAGGCGGCGTCAGTCCTTGCCGACATTGCCGAGGAAGAAGATCTAAACGGTCGCATTCGCGCCAACATCATGGACAGCCAGCGCGCTATTGTTTTTCTGATGCAGACGCGCGCCCTTTCGGATGGCAATGTCAAAGACGCCAAGCAGGTTTTGCGCAATATTGACAGTTTGAACAGCCACACGGCGTTTTTGTTTGATAAAATAAACTTCCTGATGGATGCGACCATCGGCTTCATCAATATCAACCAAAACCGGCGCGTCACACAGTTGACCATGCTCAGCGTGGTCTTTTTGCCGATGAATATTTTGGCTGGCATGGGTGGGATGTCGGAGTATTCTAGGATGACGGCGGGAATTCCGTGGCCGATCTCCTATGCTTTTTTTGCGATCGGATCGGCTGTTGTTGGCCTATTGACTTATCGCGTGGTGCGGCGAGTTGATCAGAAAAAGGCGCGGCGGGCGATCAACAAGTAACCCGCCGCTCATGTTTTACTTCGGCGCTTTGACAAAGCGCAGGTAGGGCAGTTTGATGTCCAGCGCGCCAAAGCGTTCCGTGGCTTGTTCGTTATTCAAAGCCAAGGCTACAATCACATCTTGCCCCGCTTGCCAGTTGGCAGGGGTCGCCAGCGGTTTGCCATCGGTCAGTTGCACGGCATCAAGGGCGCGCAAAATCTCGGCAAAGTTGCGGCCGACTGACATGGGGTAGGTCATGGTCAGTTTGACCTTTTTATCCGGCCCCACGATGAACACCGTGCGCACCGTCGCCGAATTGGCTGGCGTGCGCCCTTCGGTGGGCAGGTAGAATTCGGCCGGAAGCATGTCATAGGCCTTGGCGACCGTCAGGCTGGTGTCGTCGATGATCGGAAAATCTGCCGGTGCACCGCCAAAGGCTTCGATGTCGCGCTTCCACTTTTCATGGTCTTGCACCGAATCTACTGATACGCCGATCACCTTGGTGCCGCGCTTTTTGAATTCGGGCACCAGTTGGGCGACAGCGCCGAATTCGGTGGTGCACACGGGGGTGAAATCGCGCGGGTGGCTGAAGATTATGCCATAATGGCCATCTAGCCAGTCGTGAAACTTGATCTCTCCGGCGGTTGAGCTGGCGGTGAAATCGGGGGCAATGTCATTGATGCGCAGGCCCATGGCAATCCTCATGCTGGGGTGTGATGTGGCTTACATAGGCATTTTGGAACGAAGTTTCACTAGTTTCTGCAGTTTTGGGCAAAGAAAAGTAGGCTGTTCTGCGCGGCTGTGCTTTTTGGGGATCATTCTTCCCATGGGCAATTAAAGTCGGAATTTGATCAAAGATGCCGCGCCCTGTGCTTGCCGCAAATCACCGCAGATGCGACGCTAAGCCCCAACCGTAAGGAGGCCCCCATGATCATCCGCCGCGACTTCTACATCAATGGCGCTTGGACCGCCCCTGCCACCCCGCGTGACGCCCCAGTGATTGACCCCTCAACCGAGGATTCTTGCGCCGTTATTTCCTTGGGTGGGCAGGCCGACACCGACGCTGCTGTGGCCGCTGCCCTTGCTGCCTTTCCCGTATGGGCAGCCACCCCCCGCGCCGAACGCCGTGCGGCTGTGGTGCGCATTTTGCAGCAGTACGAGCGCCGCTTGGAAGACCTGTCGCAAGCCATTTCGATGGAGATGGGATCGCCCATCGACCATGCGCGCGGTTCGCAATCGCCCTGCCTGCCGTGGCATTTGACCAATTTTCTGACGGCGTTTGACCATATGGAATGGGTCCGCCCGCTTGGCCCTCATGCGCCCGATACGATGATTGCGCAGGAACCTATCGGCGTGGTTGGTCTGATCACGCCGTGGAATTGGCCGATGAACCAGATCGCGCTGAAAGTCATTCCAGCCATTCTGGCGGGCTGCACCTGTGTGCTCAAACCGTCTGAAGAATCGCCGCTGAACGCGATGATCTTTGCCGAATTCTGCCACGATGCGGGCCTGCCTGCGGGGGTGTTCAATTTGGTCAACGGCGATGGGTTGGGGGTCGGCAGCCAGTTGTCGACCCATCCTGATGTGCAGATGATCTCTTTCACCGGATCGACCCGCGCGGGCAAAGCCATCTCTAAGGCTGCCGCCGACACGCTGAAGCGTGTCACGCTGGAATTGGGCGGCAAGGGGGCGAATGTGATTTTCGCCGATGCCGATGACGAGGCTGTCGAACGCGGCGCGCGCCATATGATGGACAACTCGGGCCAATCTTGCAACGCGCCCTCGCGCATGCTGGTGCAGCGCCCGATCTATGACCGCGCGGTGACGATTGCAGCCCAAGTGGCTGATAGCATCAAGGTTGGGTCCGCCCATCAGCCCGGCGACCACATCGGCCCCGTGGTCAACAAGCGCCAATGGGACCAGATCCAGTCCTATATCCAAAAGGGCATCGACGAAGGCGCGCGCTTGGTCGCGGGCGGCACCGGCCTGCCCGAAGGGTTCAACCGTGGCTTTTACGTCAAGCCCACGGTGTTTGCCGATGTCACCCCCGGCATGACGATCGAGCGCGAGGAAATCTTTGGCCCCGTGCTGGCGATGATACCTTTTGACACCGAGGCCGATGCCGTGCGCATCGCCAATCACAGCCCCTATGGGTTAACGCATTATGTGCAAACCCAAGACGGGGCCAAGCGCAACCGCATGGCCTTGGCGCTGAAAGCGGGCATGGTGCAAACCAATGGCCGCTCGCGCGGGGCAGGGGCCTTCTTTGGCGGGATGAAATCCTCTGGCCGTGCCCGTGAGGGCGGGGTTTGGGGCTTGGAAGAGTTCTTGGAATCCAAGGCCATTTCCGGCTGGGATGTCACCCAGCCCTTGGTCAGCGAATAAAGGCCAGCGCAGGGGGCCACCCCCCTGCGCCCCCAAATAAGCCGCAAACCAGACCATGGGATGACGTTTTCTGACCGTTGCGCCCCAAGCGCGCCTCTAGGCTTCCCCCAAAGCCAGAGGCCGCCATGACCCAACACCGCCATCTTCTTTCCCCCCTCACCCTGCGCGGCCATACTTTGCGCAACCGCATCGTCTTTGGCGCGCATACCGCCAATATGTCCGACATGGGCATTCCGGGCCCGCGCGTGCAGGGCTATCTGGTTGAACGCGCCTTGGGTGGGGCGGGGATGATTGTGTCAGAACCCGTCCCCGTCCACCGCACAGGCGTGCTGACGCGGGGCAATTATGCCCATTCCGATGACGCCGTGATCCCGCATTTTCGCAAGATCACCGATGCCGTCAAAGCCGCAGGCGCGGTGATTTTGCAGCAACTCTACCACATCGGCGCGCATGGCGATTCCGACCTGTCTTTTGCCCCGCATTGGAGCCCCTCTGGCCTGCCATCCTACCACGATTCCGACGGCTCGCACGCCATGAGTGGGGCCGAGGTGGAAGAACTGCTTGACGCCCATGTTGCCGCCGCCATCCGTTCCAAAGCTTGCGGCTTTCAGGGGGTCGAGGTCTGGGCCGCCTACCATTCCCTGCTGGATCAATTCTGGACCCCGTGGAGCAATCGGCGCACCGATCA
>CANIKY010000067.1 GCA_947468085.1 Paracoccaceae bacterium
ACCCACGACGGGCCTCGATGTCACCACTCAGGCTGGAATTCTGGACTTATTGGACGAGCTGCGACGCGAGACCGGGATGGCGATGGTCTGCGTCAGCCACGATATTGGCGTTCTGGCCCGACTGACCGCCCGGGTGGCGGTCATGTATGGTGGCCGCATCGTTGAAGATCGACTTACAGCCGACCTGTTGACGCGGCCAGCCCATCCTTATGCCCGGGCGCTTATGGCCTCGGTACCGCGGATCGAAAGCCCCGGACTGCCGCCATCGATCCACGGCAGCCCACCGCCACCAGGGGAGACAGGTCAAGGCTGCGCCTTCGCCACCCGTTGTAGCCGCGCCCATGCTGCCTGCGAAGAGGAGCCCGCATTGTCGCCCATGAAAGAGGGTGGCCGCATCGCCTGCCACGCACCGGATCATGGGCCGCTTGCCCCGACCCAGATGTCCGACCCAATGGTTGCGCAAGAAGCTGGAGCCCCAGTCATCGCCGTGCGCGGTCTTGTCGTGCAATATCGGCGAGCATCACTTCTTTCACGGCTCACGCGGCGCAGCCTGCCAGAGCCTGTCGTGGCGGGCATTTCGCTGACCTTGGCAAAAGGCGAGATTCTGGGGCTGGTCGGCGAATCTGGCAGTGGTAAATCCACCATCCTGCGCGCCATCGCTGGCCTCTGGCCCCCCAGCGCCGGCAGCATCACACTGGACGGTACAAATCTGCCCGCCCGTGTCACCGAGCGCGATCGGACCGCTTTGCGCCGGGTACAAGTAGTGTTCCAGAACCCTGACGCCTCGCTCAACCCCCGCCATACGGTGCGCGAGATCCTCGCACAGCCCTTGCGTCTTTACTTCAACGCCGGCCCGACCGAGGTTGAGACCCGCGCGCGCCGCCTGATTGCTGATGTTAGGCTGGACCCCGCTCATCTGGGCCGACGTCCAGCCCAGCTATCAGGCGGCGAACGCCAGAGGGTCGCGCTGGCACGTGCCTTTGCAGCCGAGCCGGACGTGATCCTGTGCGACGAGGTGACCTCTGCGCTGGACGTCTCTGTACAGGCGAGTGTCCTTGCCCTGATCCATGACCTTTGTCACGCCCGCGGCACATCCTGCCTGTTCGTCGCCCACGACCTTGCGGTGGTGGCAGCCCTTTGCGACCGGGTGGCGGTGCTGCATCGGGGCCGGATCGTAGAGGAAGGCCCCGCGCGGACGGTCTGTTCGACCCCCGAGCATCCCTACACCCGCAGCCTGATCGAAGCAGTGCATCGCGCGTCAGACGTGCGGGTCCATCACTTCGGTGAAAGCTGAAGACTGCCCTGCTGCTCAACCGAAAATTGTCTTTTTAAAATCTAAATACAGCTTGGGCGATTGCCCTATCCGGTCAAAAATGCAGTTAGGGGAGCACCGCCCCATGGCCCACAACCAAGATTCAGGGCTGCAATATCACGGTGACCCAGCATCCGTTCTGCTTTTGGCACTGGAGCGAAAGTCTCTCGGACTTTGGCCAGTCCGAGCCTTGAAACGTTGCGAGAAATAGAACTGGCTGTCGAAACCAACCGAATCCGCGATCAGCTTGATGCTCAAGCCAGTCCTCTTGAGCAGTTCTGTGGCACGCTGCATTCGGAGGCCCTCGAGATGCTGCTGCGGCGTTTGGCCGGATTGCTCGCGAAAGAGATGTGCTAGGCGCGATGTGGAGAGGGCGACGGCGGTGGCGACATCAGCAAGCGTGACTTTCCGGGCGAGGTTGCGCTCGATGTAGTTCATCGCACGTCGGATACGCTGATCGTAACTAGACATCGCAGCCAGTGGGTTCTGGTGATCGCATTCGAGAAGCAGGGCCTCAAGTGCATTCATCGCGAAGGCTTCGCTGCGGCGGAGATCACCGGCAAAGAGCCGGTACACCTCGCGGAAGCGGTCCATCGTTTTGTCATCGTGGATCGTGAGCTTGAAGAGCCCAGGGCTGACCGCCGGCCAGTCGAGCCATGGCAGCCAGTGGGCGCGTGGCTGAAAATGGACCCAGAGGAGTTCCCACCGCTTCAGCGACGTTTCGACGCCGTAGCCATGGGGAGTTCCAGGGCGGATCAGCACCCACTCGCCAGGCTCTGTTATGAGTTCTCCACCGGCATATGTGAAGCGGCCCTTGCCGCTGACCGTGGTGATGAGCAGCCAGTCGCCAACGCCATCGCGGCGGACGATGCGGTAGCTTGATCCTTCATGAAAGTGCCCGGCCAGAAGTTCGATGCCCGCCGATTCAGTAGGAGTGGTGAACTTTATCATAGCACGATATTATATGCTTTCTGCATGATGCACCATTGGCAAGGCGCTCTGCATTGCTATTGTTCTTTAAAACTGCAAGGAGGTCGGCTTTGAATAGGATTATTCTATCAGACTCGCAGCGCGCACAGTTTGACCGCGACGGTTTTCTTGCCATGCGCGGTCTTTTCAGCGCCGATGAGATCCACGATATCCGATCGACCTTCATGGCGGCAGCCAAGGATGGGCCGGTGCCCGGTCTCTCCGACGTGCCAAAGGCACGTGAGGGGGCGCCTGCGGTGTCAAGCGACCCGCTCTCCTTTTATCCTCGAATGTTGAGCCCGCATAAACATGCGGACAAACCGGTCGGGCCACTTGCGATGCGATACATGCACGATGCTAGGCTGCGGCCGATTCTGGCCGAACTCTTCGCAGAAGAGCCGTTCGCCTGCAGTTCCATGTTCTACTTCAAGCCACCCGGGGCACGCGGGCAGGACCTGCATCAGGATAATTTCTATCTGCGCGTCAAGCCGGGGACCTGCATGGCAGCATGGGTGGCGGTCGACGATGCCGACGAAGACAATGGTGGCATGATGTTTGTTCCACAAACGGCGGGGCTGGACATTGCCTGTCCCGAGATGGCCGACCCCTCTCTTTCCTTCACCACCGAGCATGTGGAACCGCCGCCGGGACTTCAACCGCAGATGATGCGGCTTAAGGCGGGTGACGTGCTGTTTTTCAACGGCAGCGTCATCCACGGTTCAACGCCAAATACCAGCGCCGACCGATTCCGCCGCTCGCTCATCTTCCACTACGTCCCAAAAAGCACGGTCGAGATGAGCCACTATTATGAGGCGTTGAGTTTTGATGGGGCCAAGCATGAGATTGCGGTAAACATGGAGGGTGGCCCATGCGGTGCCACGCAGGACGTTTTGACAGGTCAGCACTGATTTCGATGAACCCGCGGGGTCGATCAAGGGCAAGCGTCTTCTCATCAACAGTATCCATGCCGTCGTAATTTCTTTGTTCATTTCTGCGAAAATGCGCCAGTCTTACTCAGAGAGAACTTGAGGGAGGACACCCATGCTAGATACGACGATGGACGATCAGGTCTCGGCGATCCTGACAGAGTTTGGCGCGGCACTCGCGGCTGGCGACATTGACGGCACAGTGGCGATGTTTCAAGAAGACTGTTATTGGCGTGACCTTGTCACTTTCACTTGGAACATAAAGACCGTCGAAGGCCGCGACGAGGTGGCCGATATGCTGCGCCATCAACTGGCGGCGACCAAACCATCGAATTGGCAGATCGCAAACGGCGAGGCGGTGACCGAGGAGGCCGGTGTTGTGACCGCCTGGATCACTTTCGAGACGGGGGTGGCGCGGGGCTATGGCCTGATCCGGCTGAAGGGCGGCAAGATCTGGACGCTTCTCACCTCGATGGTGGCGCTGAAGGGCCACGAGGAACCCTTGGGGAGCGATCGACCTCTTGGCGCAAAGCACGGTTCGGACAAGCATCGACCGACCTGGGCCGAAGAGCGTGACGCCGAGGCGCGCGACTTGGGCACCCTGCAACAGCCCGAAGTGCTTATAATCGGCGGTGGGCAGGGCGGTATCGCCTTGGGCGCGCGGCTGCGGCAACTGGGGGTGCCGACCATTATCGTCGAGAAGAACGCCCGACCTGGAGACAGCTGGCGCAACCGTTACAAATCCCTGTGTCTGCATGACCCGGTCTGGTATGATCATCTGCCCTATCTGCCCTTCCCGCCGAACTGGCCGATTTTCGCACCCAAGGACAAGATCGGCGATTGGCTGGAAATGTACACCAAGGTCATGGAGCTGAACTACTGGACCAAGACCACCTGCAAACATGCCTCTTACGATGAGACAGCGCGTGAATGGACGGTGGTGGTTGACCGCGACGGCAGCGAAGTCACGCTCAAGCCTAAGCAACTGGTGTTGGCCACCGGCATGTCAGCCAAGGCCAATATGCCAAAATTTGAGGGCATGGCGCGGTTCAAGGGCGAACAGCACCATTCGTCCAGACACCCCGGACCCGATGCTTACAAGGGCAAGCGGGCCGTTGTGATCGGATCGAACAATTCGGCCCATGACATCAGCGCCGCCCTTTGGGAGAATGATGTCGATGTGACCATGTTGCAGCGGTCCTCCACGATGATTGTGAAGTCTGACACGCTGATGGACATCGGGATGGGCGATCTTTACTCGGAACGCGCCCTTCGGGCCGGTATCACCACCGACAAGGCCGACATGATCTCTGCCAGCATGCCCTACCGCATCATGCACAAGGGCCAGACCGAACTGACCCAAAAGATGCGCGAGCGCGATGCCACCTTTTACGCGGCGCTGAAGAAGGCCGGGTTCTGGCTGGATTATGGCGACGACGGTTCCGGCCTGTCGATGAAATACCTGCGGCGCGGGTCGGGGTATTACATCGACGTAGGGGCAAGTCAGTTGATCATCGACGGCAAGATCAAGCTGGCGCATGGCAATGTGAAAGAGATCACGGAAGACGGAGTGGTACTGGAGGATGGCACGGTGCTGCCCGCCGATGTGATCGTCTACGCCACGGGCTTTGGCTCGATGAACGGCTGGGCGGCAGACCTGATCGGGCAGGATGTGGCCGACAAGGTGGGCAAATGCTGGGGGATCGGGTCTGCCACCACCAAGGATCCCGGCCCTTGGGTGGGCGAACAACGCAATATGTGGAAGCCAACCCACCAAAACGGCCTGTGGTTCCACGGCGGTAACCTGCACCAGTCGCGCCACTATTCCCAGTTTTTGTCCCTGCAGTTAAAAGCAAGGATGCAAGGCATCCCGACGCCAGTTTATGGCATCCCGCAGACCGATCATCTGGGCTGACGGACCCGTGATCTGGACTAGGTCCCCGCGCCTCACCGCGCTGGGAACATCAGCGATGGCGCGATACCCGCCGCCGCGACAGGGATGTAAACCATCCTTCGCGGTCCGAAGTTATGAAGCGGCAGACAGTCATAAACTTGGAACTGAATGGCGCAAAGGCTATTGGGGAGCTGGCTAAGCAGGCCTCACTCCAAGGCTATCAGGGCATCTGTGATCCGCTGGCGGTGGTATTTCCAGTTATTTGCCTCCCCTCCACCCAGACCGCGTGCAAGTCAAGCTGAGGGGTCAAAACCAAAAAGCTTGCCAGCGCCCCCGGTGCGATCCGGCCAAGATCGTGGCGGTTGAGATATTCAGCTTGCCGGGTCGAGCACATTTCAGATGCCTCAGCTATCGAGAAACCCAGCGTGACAAGATTGCGAAATCCGTCACGCATGGTGATGGCACTGCCTGCCAGCGACTTTCCGTTAGCAAGCATGATCATATTTCCCGTTTTGATCACATGGCCATCCGTGCCGACACCGTGCTCACCATCTGGACAACCGGCCAGCGCCGTGGCGTCGCTTATGGCATAAAGTCGCGGGATCGCCCGGGCAGCGGCGCGTATCATCGCAGGATGCACATGGATCAAATCGCAAATCAGTTCGGCGTAGCGCCCCGCAGCCAAGGCATAGGTTGCAACACCTGGTTGACGGTGATCAAGGCCAGACATGCCATTGAAAAGATGCGTGAAGCCCGCAAGTCCACGGCAAAATCCCGCTGCAGTTTCCTCGGCAGAGGCAAGGCTATGGCCAATCTGAACCCGGCAACCGCGCGCGGTCAACGCCTCAACGACCTCGCTGCCACCGGGTATTTCGGGGGCAACTGTGGCGATGACGATGGGGCAGATATCAGCCCATCGCAGTGCCAGCTTTACATCCCCGGCAAGCGTCACGTTGGACTGCGCGCCAAGTTTGCCGGGATTGATGAACGGCCCTTCCAGATGGGCACCCAGAACGGTTGGCTCATTGGGCTGAGGGCGGCTCCTGACAGTCTCGATGTCGGCCAATGCCTGTTCGATTACGGCTACGGGTGCAGTCCCAGTGGTTGGCGCGATGGCAACGGTGCCGCGCGCTGCGTGAAACCGCAGGAAACGGCGGATGCCATCCTCGCCGTCGCTGTAGTCGACGCCGTCACCGCCGTGCACATGCAAATCAATCCATCCGGGCAGGATATAGGGGCCATCAGGCGTGCCTGACACTGGAATTGCCGTTCCCGTAACTGCGACGATCCGGTTTTCCTCCCAGACAACATGCCCTTTGACCCAACCGGATGGCGTCAGGATACAACCTTCTGGGGATTTTTGCCGAGATGTTAACACGTCATTCGCCTTTTCGTTTGATTTCCGAACACCCATTTGGCGCTTCCGGTTTTGCTTCAAATCAGCCCTTAGCGATCCGTCGGTTGGCATCGTTCCAGTTCATGGCAGCCAGCATGGCTGCACCGCGGACGCCGCTGCTGTCGCCAAATTTTGCAGCCAAAATCGTTGGCCCTTCTGCCCCTTCAAGCCGGCGCAATGCGAAGCGGTGGCTTAGATCCCCAGCTAGGCCATTTATCCGCGACAATCCTCCGCCCAATACGATGCAATCGGGATCAATGGTCAGCTGAATCACATCCAGCAACTCACAAAGAACATTGAGCCAGGTATCGTAAACACGGCGCATGGCGTCATCACCTGTGGATGCCAGCGCGACGATGCGTTCAGCTGATATGTCGGCACCCGTTAAATGATGCGCCAAAGCCCGCATGCCGGGTCCGGAAACCACCGTTTCAAAGCATCCTGTTCTGCCGCAGCCGCACAGCAGCGCCGGCACATCACGCAGCGCCTTGCGATATGCTGGCAGACCGATATGACCGACTTCTCCGGGAAGACCGTTGTGTCCGGCAACCAACCTGCCTTGATGGCAGATGCCACCGCCACAGCCCGTTCCAAGGATCAGCCCGAACACAGTCTCAAAGCCCGCACCTGCGCCACCTGTGGCTTCCGACAGCGCAAAACACTTGCAGTCATTTTCAATCGGGATCGAAAATCCGATCCGCCGCTCCAGATCGGCGCGCAGCGGCATTCCGCTCGCTGGCAAGTTCGCAGTTCTTGACAGACCGGAGTGGGGGTCGATCAAGCCCGGAATACCGATGCCAAACGGCAGATCCCCGATATGCGCAAAATCAGTGCCCGCCAGGGTGCGCAGCCAAGTGTACTGCGCGACCAGTGCATCGACCAAAGCGGGATAAGAGGTGGAAGGTGTTGCAATGCGGCGCGACTTGAGCGGAACAAGATTGGCATCGAAGAGACAAGCCTCGATTTTCGTGCCGCCCAGGTCAATTCCGCCATACATCTGATGGTTCATTCTGCCATTGGGTAGAGGATCACACCCTCGACCACCCGCCTGACGGTGCCGCCGCTGAACGGATTGTCGATATCGAGGCCCAAGACCTCCGACCAGACAATCGCCTGCATTTGCGCTGCCACCACATAAAGAACTGCTGTCCACGCGTCGTTGCCGACCGTGGGCACGTGTAGATCGACCTCGTGCTGGTTGGGCCCGAGGGTCAGGACGGTGTTTGCTCCATATTGCGCCCTAATCTCGTTCGCGGCGTCCATATCATAACGCCGCGTATGCGGATCGCCCGATACCAAAACATGCACCCTCGTGTTGGCGTCGACAATGGCTTTTGGACCATGACGAAATCCCAAGGTCGAGTCCCACAGGGTCGAAATGGCCCCAGCCGAAAGTTCCAGCACCTTCAGGGCACTTTCGTGCGCTGCACCCTGAAGCACACCCGAGCCCAGGAACACCGCCCGCGACGGCGTTTTGGCACCTGCGGAGCGCGCAAGGTCAAGCGATTGTGCCATCACGGCCTCGGCCGCGCTTGCCAGCCGCGATAGGGCTTGGGCAACGGGCATCGGTGGGTGATCATCCAGACAAGCCAATGCGCTTAGCAGCATGGTGCTATAGCTTGATGTCATGGCAAGCGCCTGATCATTTGTCTCGCGGGGCAATAGGACAAGACGCTGCGTGCCGGGCCCGGGTGCTTTGCGCGTCGCAAGAACCCCGTCTGCATTGCAGGTAAAATTCAACCGATCCGCATCAGGCGCATGACAGTCAAGCAGATCAAGCGTGCCGATGGTTTCAGAGCTGTTGCCGCTGCGGCCGAAGGAAACGACCAGAACCTTGACACCCGGCCGTATGTAGTTTCTGGGGCAGCTTACCAGATCAGTGGTCGCAACGCAGCGATACCTTGCGCGCCCTGGCCGACTGTTGAGGTAGGTGGACAGCAATTCGCCGATAAAGGCCGACGTCCCTGCACCGCAGAACCAGATCTCGTCGTAATCACGCGATCGGATCCACGTTGATATCTTTTCTGCTTGGCTTGCAAGTGCCCCGGCCCAAGCCCGCCAAACCGTGGGTTGGGCGGTGGCCTCCTGAAAGGTGCGCCACTTTGTCAGTGCGCCGGGTGTCTTGCCGTTGGCAGGTATCATAACTACATCTCGCTTGGGCTGAGGTTGGCGATCAGAAGGTTTACACCCTGATCCAGTAACTTTTTAGCGACGGCATCGGGAATATTGCTGTCGGTGACAATCGCGTCGATCTGGTCGATATTGCAAAACCGATGCAGACTTGGCGCCCCGAATTTTGTCGAGTCCACCAGAACGACGACACGTTGACACGTCGCCATCATCGTGACGCATTGGTGCGCCTCGGCCTCGTTGAAGGTGCTCAGTCCCAACACGGGGTCAATGCTATCGGCTCCAAAATATACGGTATCGAACCGCATGGTTTGCAGCGAGCTTTCAAGAAGGCGCCCGGTCAGGGCCTTTGCTTCAAACCGTAAAGTTCCCCCCGGCAGGATGATCGTATGCTGAATGCAGCCCCAGAGGGCCTCGACGATATTAAGCCCGGTCGTAAGAATGGTTCGCCCTGAATGGGTGCGAAGTTGCTGAGCAAAAAGTTGCGTCGTAGATCCGGAATCGAGAATAAGTGAGCGGTCTGCTTCCACCAACTCCAACGCCTTCTTGGCGATCGCAAGTTTCAGATCGCGGTTCACAAACGCTTTGTCATCAATCGTTGGTTCGAGAAACAGCCGATTAGAAGATGTATTTCCTTCCGCCAGCGAAATGGCCAGCGCAATTCGGAAATCCGGCATCCCCTTATAGCCATAGTGCCGACAAAACCGGATGACTGACGGCTCGCTGACGCCAGCCGCCGCGGCGATATCTTGAACCGACCATGTCATGAACTTGCCGGGCACCTCAATCAGCACAGTGGCAATGCGCCCGAAAGCCTTGCTCAAAGTCGGCAGGCCCCCTTGGATCATTTGGACCAGCGACCGTACAGGGGGCAATTGATCAATGCTGTTCATAATCGGACCGTGAAGCGTTTTTGAAGGGACGACATCTTGCATGCTTTACAATAGGGCGGGCGGTTTCTTTGGTAACAGGCTGCCAGGTCAAGTTTTTGCCAAATTTGCATTGCGCCCTTCAAGATCAAAAACCAGCAGTCGATCAGGCGACAAATCAAGCTGTAGCTTTTGTCCAGCCTTGTAATCTAATTGCCCTGCAAGGCGCACTGTCATCGGTTGACGACCGTCAAGATGGCCATAAAGGATCGTTTGGTCGCCCAGGTGCTCCACAACATCGATCTCCATCGGCAGTTTGCCGGCCCCGGCTACCACCGACACATCCTCTGGGCGGATGCCAATTTCAAGACCATTCGTGCCATTCAATGCGCCCCAGTCGCCTCTCACCTCCAGTTTGCCGCCGCCCGGAAGTTCAACTGTAAGGATGCGCCCATTAAGTTTTACGTCGTTGACACGGATGAAATTCATCGGGGGTTGGCCCAGAAAGCCTGCCACAAATTTGTTGGCTGGCCGATTGAACAGATCAAGGGGAGGGCCTTCCTGTTCAATCTGGCCCGCATTCAGAATAACCATGCGATCCGCCAAGGTCATGGCTTCAACTTGATCGTGGGTCACATAAATCATGGTATTACCTAGGTCGCTGTGAAGTTTCGCCAGTTCAACCCGCATTTCGGCGCGCAGTGATGCGTCAAGGTTGGACAAAGGCTCATCAAACAGGAAAATCCCCGGCTTTCGGGCCAGCGCGCGACCAATCGCCACACGCTGACGCTGTCCGCCGGACAATTCTTTGGGTTTGCGGTTAAGCAACATTTCAAGTTTCAGGAATTTAGCGATCTCAAGCACCCGTATCTTGATCGCAGCCTTGCTTTCTCCGGCTATTTTCAGCCCAAAACCGATGTTTTCGGCCACCGACATGTGGGGATAAAGCGCGTAAGACTGAAACACCATTGCCACACCACGAGAGATCGGATCGGCATCCGTCATATCCTCACCATCCAGCAACAGCGTACCGGACGTAACGGGTTCCAGCCCTGCGATACAGCGCAAAAGGGTCGATTTTCCGCAACCCGATGGCCCGACAAGCACCACGAATTCTCCCTCGGATATTTTAAGGTTCACATCGCGGATCACCTCGACATTGCCAAACGACTTGCGGATATCTTTTAATTCAACGCTTGCCATGACGGTGCTAAGCCTTCCTCTGCTGGGTCTTGTCATTTTCTGATGCGGGGCGGGCGGTGTGCATCTGAAAGTTCAGATGCTCCGGAAGCGGGAACTGCGAAAGCCTAGCTGTCAGTTCTGTCGACGTCGGATCGCGTCCCAGCGTGCGGCGGATTGTGTTGCGCTGAAGCGCCTGCCAAAGATCGCCCAACAGGGTTTCACCCTCGCGGATGGTGGCAAACTCGGTGGTCAGAAAATCTTCCAACGCCTCGACTTCGCCCGATTGGGCCGCAACCTGCGCGCGGGCAAGAATTACCCGTTCGCGCCCTTGCACCACAGCAGGAAGATCCGCCAAAAATGCCTTTAGCGCAGAAATCTGGCCGGACTGGCGGTAGAAATCAACGATTTCATCCGCCAGTTCCGGCGGAGCGCCCGGCAGGCCCCATGCCTGCATATAGGCCCGTTCTGCCGCCTCCTGCGATGGTGCAACAAGCGCGCACTGGCGATAGCCAAGCCATGTAGGCTTCAGCGCTAGAGATCCTTCAAAGAAATTTGCAGCTTCTGCCTTCCGGCCATCGTTCAAAGCAGCAAGCCCCAGCATCAAGCGGCTTAGCCATGTATCGCCTTGCGCCTTGGCACTGTTTGAAATCGCAGTGCACCAGCGGGCCGACACCACAAAATCGTCAGGCACGGCCTCAAGCGATTTGGGTGAAAACTTGCCTTCCTCAATCAGATCTTCCCATGCCGACGGCTGAGGGTCGGGGATGGAAAAATCAAGCCCTGCGGCAATTGATCTGCCAGAAAGACGCTCATCGCGCCCGCCCCAAGGCGAACCTAAGGCGAGGCGCTGGTCAGACGGGCGCACCGAGATCTGGCGAAGGAAAAGATCTATCGCCTCCAATTCCTCGGCGGGAAACCGGCGGTTGACGGCATCGCCCGTCGCTGCGACCGCATCTTGGTAATCTGCGGCATGTGCCTTGGCCCCATCAACAACCAAAGCACCGTAGCATTCGGTCCAGTGGATCTCGGTATTGCCCGGCAGAGGGAACCTTTGGTTCTGAGTTGGGGCAATCCCGCTTTGAATCTCGATGTAATCGCCCTTCCCAGTCTGCGAGAGGAAGTCCATCCAGTGCTTTCCGCCCGGTCCTGTGCCGAAATAGAAAAACTTACGCCCGCGCATAGCGTCGGTTGCTGTCTGCGCCAGACCGACTCCGTCTTGATCCAGCGCAGCCAACCAAAGCCTGGGGGCATCAGGGGCGCGAAAAAACACCGAGACTGCATCAACCCAGTTGTCAGGGTAAGAGCCGTCAAAGCGGCTCAGGTCTGGGAAGGGAAAACGTTCAAGTTGATTGCCCGGCAGCACGTGTTCAATCCCATACTCTGCGGGGCTGATAACTCGCATTCCGGGGCTGGCCGCAACGGCAGTATTGGTCCACCAATAGGCCAGCTTATCGGTTCGATCAGGGTTTATAATGCGGCCATGGACAAACAGCCGATCATCGCCATCTGGAATGAACAGATCAATCTGCCATGCTACTTCTAACACGCGGTCAAATTCATAAAGGCGCAAGATCGGTCCATGATCGGTTTCAAGTGTTGCGGCAAAAACCGGCGCGCAGGCAACCGGAGTGTGACCTGGAACCAAACCATTCCATTCAATGCCGCCAGAGAACCACGCATTCAGCAACCCCAAATTGCCGGGCTGAAACACCGGATTGGCAAAAACCAGATCGCGACCGCGGTCATGGTCACGCAGGCTTAACAATCGCCCGCCAAATTGCGGAGCAATGGTCAGTCCAAGACGGCTGTTGCCCATCGATATGATTGGCAGCACCTGCGATACTTGGTTGCGTTCATAATTGTCAAAAACCTGATAGGGCAGGACAGAGTCTTTTCCCCAGACAAAGCCATGCAGGCTTTCTTGCACACTCAATCCGCGATTGGGCGGTGTTGTCGCATCAGAAAACAAGTGTTGCCAACTAAACTTCGGCATGGGGTTGGGTGGCCCCAAGCGCGCGACTGGCATCTGGGCCGTCGAGGTTACAATTTTCGCACGGTTTTCCCGGTGGTCCGGCGGTGTGTTCATTTCACGCCCCCCATCGTGATGCCGCTGATCATGCGATCAGAGAGGAACAGGAATAGCGCAATAGTGGGGATCATCACGATGGTAACACCGGCAAAAAGCCCGGCCCAATCGCCGCCCGAATACTTCATCGAAGTTATCAAAGAATACATTCCCAATGACAGCGTGCGGTTTTCCGGGCTGTCGATGAGAACAAGCGCAAGTTGAAACTCGTTCCACAAGCCGACGAAATTCAAGATAGCGACTGTAAGGATCCCCGGCTTTGCCAAAGGAAGCATGACATGCCAAAAGATCTGCCAATCCTTGCAACCGTCGATCCGTGCGGCGGATTCAAGCTCGGACGGCAACGAAGAGAAAAACCCCTGCAGCACGAAAACAGTAAACGGTATCGACACTGCAACGTAGACAAGGCCAAGTCCGCTCAACGTATCAGCCAAACCCAACTTGGCCATGATCACCGCCAAAGGCACGAATAACAGCGGTATGGGTACACCCATGCCGAACACCAGAAAACTTGAAATAACCTGACGACTGCGAAATTTACCCCGGCTCAGGACATAGGCCGCCGGCGTACTTACGATCAATAGCACCAAGACCGACAGCGACACCACGAGCAAAGAGTTCAGAAAGTAATCACCAAAGCGGCTAGAAACCCAAGTTTTCACATAGTTGCCAAAAGCTGGGTCGTAGGGAATGCTCCACGGCTTTGAGAAAAGTTTGCGCGTTGATTTCAACGAGGCGAACACCACCCAAAGCACGAAGAACAACGAAAACCCCGACCAGCCACCAACAATGATGTAACTTGCTGCGTTTTTCCAGCGTCTTGGCCAGCGTCTTGGGAGGATGCTTTTGCGAGACTTCATTTCAGTACTCCACCTGATCCCACCGCAACAAAAGGCGCAAAACCGTGACCGAAATCACCATCATCAAAAACATTGTGACGCCGATCGCTGTAGCGTAGCCAAGTTGGTAAATCGGATCGCGTTGACCAAACCCCATGATGTAAAGATAGATTGACGGGGTATAGAGGTTCTGGTTTATTTCCGGGCCGCCAAAGGCATAAGGAAATTCAAAAACGGTGATTGCCTGAACCACCCAAAGGACCAGCGTGATCAACAAAACATCCCACATCATCGGAAGGGTGATCAGCCGGAAAATCTGCCGATTGTTGGCCCCTTCCAATCGGGCCGCTTCAACCATATCGATCGGGATCTTGTCGGCGCCAGAAAGGATCAGAATTGTGAAAAACCCTGTAGAAATCCACACAAGCCCCACCAGCATCGCCCAGATTATATTTTCAGGCGCGGTCCATGCCATTTTTGCCAGATCTTCAAGCCCGATGGATTTCAAAATGTTGGTCAGCAGTCCATAGCGCGGCATGAACACGAAGGACCAAAAGGTGGTAATTGCAATTGCGGCAATCACATTAGGCATGAAAATCATCGCACGAAACAGCTTCTTGCCCCAGATCCCAGAGTTCAGCAGCACCGTGAACAAAAACGCAAAGCCAAACACCGCCGCCCCGCCAGCAAGAAGGATCACCAGCATGTTTCCAACCGAAAGCCAGAAGATATGATCCGTTAGCAGTCTGGAATAGTTTCGGAGGCCGACCCACTTGACGTTATCGCCAAATCCTGAAGTCTCAAACAGGCTCAGATAAAAGGCCTGAATTGCAGGAAAAACAAGAAAGCAAAGATAAAGGGTTAATGCTGGCATCAGGAAGACCAGGATCATTCGCCGTCGCATCATCGGTTTACCCTCGCTTGGGTTTGTGAAAGAGGTGCATCCTGTGTAGAAAAACTACACCCTCACTGTCGCGAATGGCACGAGAGGTGCCATTCGCGGTTGTTTTAACGGTTATCGCAGTCTAATTATTGGGCTTTCCAGTATTCTGCCGTGGCTGCGACCATGGTCGCCACGAATTCTTCCGGTGTGGCCTGCCCAAGGAACATCTTGTTGTATTCAGGCTTTGCGACGTTTGAGTTGAAGTCCGGATAGTAAAGCGCAAGGCCGCCCGCAAAGTTGGAAAGCGCCGTTGCCTCGGCAGCTGACGTCGCGCCATCAGCAATAATTGCGGGCCATTCCACGCCTTTGCGTGTCACACCGACAACGCCGGTTTCAACCATGGTCTTTTGGGCTTCCTCGCTCACGACATATTTAAGGAACTGGGCGGCTTCCTCGGCGTTGGGTGAGTCTTTCAAGACCATCATCCCGATCAAGGCAACCTCCATATCCGTGCTTTTGCCGACACCCCCGGGAACTTCCGGGAAACTAAAGGCAGCCCAGGGGAAGTCTTGCCCCGCAGTTTCCAGCAGTTCCGTCGGCAGCCAGGACCCGACCAGTTCACCCATCGTGTCGCCAAGCGCCACAGTGGTCTGTCCTGCCGGCCACTGGAACCCGCGCGCATCTTCGGCGATACATCCTGCGTCCCACAACTGCCGCGATTTCTGCGCAGCATCAAGAACCGCCGGATCAGCCCAACCAGCCCCGGATTTGTCCTCCATCAGCTTAAGGACAGCATTCGCACCCAGCGTCCGTTCCACTAAGTTCGAGAAAAAGAGCATATTGTAATCAGCCGCGTCACTTTCTACGACGAGGGCATGCTTGCCAATCCCCTTTACGGCGTCGCAAACAGCGATCAGATCATCCCATGTTTTCGGAGGCGTGGCGCCGGCCTCATCCATCATCTCTTTATTATACCAAAAGTTGACGGTATTGTAGATATAGGTGATCTGATAATACTTGCCGTCAGAAGAATAGAGGTCAAGCGTGCCGGGCAGCAATGCGTTTTTCAACTCGTCATCAACGATCCCGGAGAGGTCGTAGGCAAGACCCTCTTTTTGCAGTCCGCCCACAAGCTGGTCACCATCCTGATCCATGAAATCAACCTTGGTGCCCGCCTGAAGCGCCCCACGAAGCTTGGTCTGGTTCTGACGACCATTCCAGACAACACTGAAGGTCGTTTCCGGATTGGCTACAGTGTAAGCATCCATGATCATCTGCAGCGCCTTTGCCTGCGGCTCTGTTTCATTCCACATGGACCAAAATGTCAGCTCGGCAGCCGACCCAGCGCCTGCAGAGGCCATAAGACCCGTCGTAAGGGCTGCAACTGAAAGTACGTAACGCGACGCGGAAAACAGCATTTCTTCCTCCCATTTGATTTCAAATTCTGGGCAGCTCTGAGCAACCCGTCGCGAGACTGTGTTTGTCCTGCGATCAGAACTATATTCAAGATATGTAGTATTACAACTTATTTTGCGAAACCTAGGCTCAAAAGTAGTTTCATGACATTTCTGCGTGCGGCTGGGTTGGTGTCGGGCCAACATCAGGACGAGCAGGTCTGTCTTGTCGCGCATCGTATCGGCCGGCATCAAGCCGCCACCAAGTTATGATGGTTCTGCGCGTACCTAAATCACCTTTACTCGCCTTGGAGAGAAGGGTGACCTGTGAAAAATGCTAAACGCCAGAGCCAAAAGAATGGCAGGCGCGCGCATAAGTTTCGATCACTGCTTGCACATGCGCGATAATAATGTTGCGCGGCGTTGCAACAAGCCTGCCTTCAGCGACGTCAGGATAGCGCGCGCCGATGTATTGACTGATCAGAGTTTCGGAAATTGGCTTGTCGGGCAAGCGCGCCATTAAGGCGTTGACAGCCGCTTTGGCATCAACGTGCGGCCAGTAATAGCGAATGCGGTCGCTATAACTGAAATGGCGTTGCAGGCGCAGATTGGCTGCAGTGCCATGGTAATATTTTTCCCAATTTTGCGGCTCGCGCAGCATCAACTGCTCCATCCCATATTGCAACGTTTCGCAATGAGGCACGTCGCTCAGAAACGATGCGATGCGATCAAGCCCATACATTGCCTCACGCAAAGCAAAGGTCAGGCCAGGGCCAACTTTCAGAATGGCAAACCCATCATCGACGAGCGTGCGTAGTGCAGCAAGCGGCTGATAATCGGTCGAATGTGCTTCGAATACCAGTTGCGGAATTTGCGTCCGGATTGCACTTAGGCCTCTGGCGGCGGACCGATCGTAGAAGATGACATTCTCATTACCGAACTCTACGCCCGGCTGCACCACAAGCCCGATCACCCGGGCGAAAGCCGCTTCAAGGCCAAGGTTGGAAAAGGCTTTGCGATGAACCTCCACGGTTTGCAGTGCAGCTTG
>CANIKY010000068.1 GCA_947468085.1 Paracoccaceae bacterium
GCTGCATCTGATGAACCCCTGCCGGTTGGACTATATCACAGGCCAAATCGCCGCCGAATACAGCCGGGATTTGACCAAGTCATTGCCTTTTGGGGGCTTGCGAATCCTAGACATTGGCTGCGGTGGCGGGCTTTTGTCAGAACCCATGGCGCGCCTAGGGGCCGAAGTGGTGGGGGCCGATGCCGCACCGCGCAATATTCCGGTGGCGCAGGTGCATGCCGCAGCCTCGGGCCTGTCGATCGACTACCGCTTTACCACCGCCGAAGATCTGGCAGCGGCGGGCGAGCAGTTTGACGTCGTGCTGAATATGGAAGTGGTCGAACATGTCAGCGACCCCTTGGCCTATCTGACCGCCTGCCATGATCTGTTGAAATCAGGCGGTATCATGCTGTGTTCAACCCTGAACCGGAATCCCAAAAGCTATCTGATGGCGATCATCGGGGCCGAATGGGTAATGCGCTGGCTGCCCAAGGGCACGCATGACTGGGCCAAGTTCATCACGCCAGACGAGCTTTACGACCTGATCACCCGTGCCGGCCTAACGCCGGTAGACCGCAAGGGAATGGTCTTTAACCCCATCTCTTGGGGGTGGAGCCTGTCGGCGCGGGATTTGTCGGTCAATTACGTCACCACCAGCCGCAAAGGCTGACCCAAGGGTAAAGTACCCTTGGGCCAAGACCCCTTAATCGGCTGAGGACTTTGCCCACAGGTTGATGTCACGCTCAAGGCTGATGCGATCAATCTCGGCCAGTTCGGTGGTGGTGAAGGATAGGTTGGCCAAGGCCCCCACGCAATCAATGACCTGCTCGGGCTTTGACGCGCCGATCAGGGCTGATGTGATGCCCCCATCGCGCAGCACCCAAGCCAAGGCCATTTGCGCCAAGGTTTGCCCCCGCGCTGCGGCCAGATCGTTCAGCTTGTTCAGGCTCGCCACAGCGTGATCGGTCAGTACCACGGGATCAAGGCTTTTGCCTTGGGTCGCCCGGCTGCCCGTGGGAATGCCTTTGAGGTACTTGTTGGTCAACATCCCCTGCGCCAAGGGCACAAAGGCGATAGAGCCCATGCCCAAATCCCCCAGCGTCTCTTTCAACCCGTCGGTTTCCACCCAGCGACTTAGGATGTTGTACGACGGCTGGTGAATGATGCAGGGCGTGCCAAGGTCTTTGAGGATCGCCGCCGCCTCGCGCGTGCGCTGGCTGTTGTAGCTGGAAATCCCCGCATACAGCGCACGGCCCGAGCGGACGATGTAATCCAAGGCACCCATGGTTTCTTCCAAAGGCGTGTCGGGGTCGAACCGGTGGGAATAGAAAATGTCGAAATAGTCCAGTCCCGTGCGCTTTAGGCTTTGGTCACAGGATGCCACCAGATACTTGCGGCTGCCCCATTCACCGTAAGGCCCGTTCCACATATGATACCCCGCCTTAGACGAGATAATCATCTCGTCGCGCAGGTCTTTGAAATCGTCGCGCAAAATCCGGCCAAAGGCGGTTTCGGCCGATCCTGCGGGGGGACCGTAGTTGTTGGCAAGATCAAAATGCGTGATGCCCAGATCAAAGGCGGTGTGCAGGATGGCCTGCTTGGTTTGGTGCGGCGTGTCGTCACCAAAATTGTGCCACAGGCCCAGCGATATGGCGGGCAGTTTCAGGCCACTCTTGCCACAGCGGTTGTAAATCATCTGGTCGTAACGGGTGTCGGCGGGGATATATGTCATCAGCGCGCTCCTATGCTGAGTGTCTTTTCCAATGGGGGCGGGGAAATATCCAGCCCTTTTGCGCACAAGGGACCTGATCGGTGTAAGTTCTAACGGGCGCAGGATGGTTTAGGGCCGAGGGTGGCTATATAAGGTCAACATGGGTTATCGGGTCAGTCATAAGCTTTCGGCCGCAGCCGCTGTTTTGGCGGCGGTACTGACCTATGCGGTGCCGGGACAGGCCTTGGACGGGGTGACTTTCACCGTTTCGGGCGGTAATGCCGCGCTGTCACGCGATCTGCGCGCCACCTCTGGCTTGGCCGGCGCTGGCCAAGAAAAAGCGGCGCTGGATTTGTTCGCCGATGCGCAGGCGGAATATGGAAAGCTTTTATCGGCCCTTTATGCGGCGGGTTACTACGGGCCCATCATCCACGTTCTGATCGATGGGCGAGAGGCGGGCAGCATCGCCCCGCTTGATGCGCCAAGCGCGATTGGCAAGATCGTGGTCACCGTCGACCCGGGGCCTGCTTTTGTGCTATCCACCGCCCAGATTGCGCCGATGGCTGCGGGCCAAACCTTGCCGTCAGACTTTGCCGCAGGCAAGGGCGCTGCGGCGGGGGGGATTATGGCGGCGGTGCAGGCGGGCGTTGATGGTTGGCGCGGCCAAGGCCATGCCAAGGCCACTGTTGCAGAACAAACCCTTACCGCCGATCATGCCAGCGCCACCCTGTCAGTCATGGTGCGGCTGGATCCCGGCCCGGTGTTGCGCTTTGGCGATCTGTCGATCAACGGGGCCACCCATATCCGCCCCGACCGGGTGCGCAAAATTGCAGGCTTACCAACTGGCCACCGCTTTGACCCCGCCGAAGAGGCCCGCGCCGCCCAGCGCTTGCGGCGCAGCGGGGTGTTTTCGTCGGTCACGCTGAGCGAAGATGACAGCATCACACCGCCCGATCTGTTGGGCATCACAGCGGATGTGGTCGAAGCCCTGCCCCGCCGCTATACATTTGGGGCCGAGGTTGCGACCAACGACGGCCTGCGCCTCAACGGCAGTTGGCTACACCGTAACCTTCTAGGCGGGGGCGAGCGGTTTGAAGTGGTAGGCGCCATCAGCAACATCGTGGCCGCAGGCAGCGGGCTAGATTACACGCTGGGCACCACATTGGATCGGCCCGCCACGCCCGACGCAGATTCAACCTTGAACCTGTCGGCCACAATTGGCCATAAAGACGATGCCGATTACACCGCTGACACTGTGGCGCTGGGCATTGGCTTGACGCATTACTTCAGCACCGCGCTGACAGCCCATGCAGCGGTGGCCTATGACTTTTCTGGTGGCCACGACAATGCCGGCGATTTCACCTATCGCAGCCTGCAGCTGCCGATTGGCGCGGCATTTGACCGGCGCGATAGCACGACAGAATCCACAAGCGGCTATTTCCTTGACCTTCGGGCCAAGCCCTTTTTCGGCTTTGGCGCGACACAGAATGGCGCCCGCCTAACGCTTGACGCGCGGGCCTATAAGACCTTGGTCGCACAGGGCAGTGCCGTGCTGGCTGGCCGTGTGCAAGTCGGGGCCATTTTGGGCGCATCAGCCATTGGCACACCGCGAACAGATTTGTTTTATTCAGGTGGTGGTGGCACGGTGCGAGGGCAAGCCTACCAAAGCTTGGGCATCTCGGTGCTTGACGGGACCACTTGGGTGGATACCGGCGGCACAGCTTTTGTGGCGGCATCGGTTGAGGGGCGGCTGAAGGTCAGTGCCAACATTGGCCTTGTGGCTTTTGTTGATGCAGGGGCTGTGGGGCAAGGCACGGTCACGGGAGCTGGCAGCGATTGGCAAGCGGGCGCTGGATTGGGCCTGCGCTATGGCACGGCGGTGGGGCCGATCCGGTTGGATCTGGCGCTGCCGGTGCGGGGCGCGCTGGGTGGCGGGGTGCAGATTTATGTTGGCTTGGGGCAGGCGTTTTGATGCGGATTTGGTTCGCCCTTGCGCTTGGACTGATGCCTATAGCGGCTTTGGCCGATAGCACCGCAGATAAGGATTATCTGACGGCGTGGTTGCAAGACAGCCTGTCGACGAAAGGGCGCGTTGTAACGATTGATGGCTTTGCGGGCGCATTGTCGACCCAAGCCAGCCTGACGCAACTGACCATCGCCGACGCCCAAGGGGTGTGGCTGACGCTGAAAGATGTCAGATTAGATTGGAGCAGTAGCGCCCTTTTGTCTGGCAAGATTGAAATCAGCGCCCTATCAGCAGCCGAAATTGACCTTGACCGATTGCCGCAGGGCCAGACCAACCCCTCTATTTCGGCGGTCGCGGCCGCGCCATGGTCGCTGCCGGAACTGCCAGTATCAATCCAGATCAAATCCATCGCCACCCAAAGGCTGGTGTTGGGGCCTTCTGTTTTGGGGCAGTCGGTGGTCGCCAGACTGTCGGCTGATCTTACCCTATCGGGCGGCGAAGGAACGGCGCATCTAGATTTGAAGCGGTTGGACGCGGGTCCGCAGGGCCGTGTTCTGCTGAAGGCAGGATATTCCAACGCGACGCAGGTTTTGGACCTGTCCTTAGATGCAGCCGAGGGGGCGGGGGGCGTTGCCGCCAGCTTGCTAAACATTCCTGGAACCCCCGCAGCGCAGCTGAAGATAGAAGGCCACGGGCCGTTGGCGCAATTTGACGCTCAGGTGGCTTTGGCGACGAATGGGCAATCACGGCTGGCGGGGCATTTGACCCTAGCTGATGACGCGCAGGGTAACAGCACCTTTGCAGCAGAGCTGGGCGGCGATCTGACGCCGCTGTTTTTACCGAAATACGCCGCCTTTTTCGGCCCCAAAGCTGCACTGGCCTTAAAGGGCCAACGCGACGCAGATGGGACGTTGGTTGTTCAGTCTCTAACGATCAAATCCCAGGCGCTGCAACTTGATGGGTCCATGACGCTGGACGCAAAGGGGCAGCCCAAAAAGCTAAACCTGTCGGGCCGCATGGCGCAAGATGTGGGGGTGGTTACGCTGCCTTTCGCCTCGCCCACGCCTGTCACGCTGAACAGCGCCGATCTGAGGCTAGGGTATGATGCGGCGCAAAGCGATCTTTGGCGCTTTGATGCAACGATAAGCGCGCTGACGCGCGACACTTTCAAAGCCACTGCCGCAAACCTATCGGCGCAGGGGCGGTTGCTGGATGGGGTGTTTGACGGCACAGCAAAGCTGTCAGCCACAGGCTTGGCGCTGCCCGACGCCGGTTGGGCTAGGGCAGTGGGGCGCGATATCGGCGCCTCCGCGACCTTTGACTGGAATGCTGCGACATCGGCTTTGCAAATCAGCCACCTGTCGCTCACCGCCCCAGGCTATCAGGTCACCGCCGACGGGAGCCTTGGACCCATGGCGGCCTTGCAAGGGCAAGTGGCAGGATCCTATGAGGATATGTCGCGCCTTTCTGGCGTGCTGGGTCAAAGCCTATCAGGGGCGGCGCGGTTTGATTTGGCGGGCGAACTGGATCCCCTTAGCGGGGCCTTTGATGTGACAGGGTCGGTGCTGGGCCAAGCCTTGGGCTTTGGCGTGGCGCAGGTCGACGGATTGATGGCTGGCGAAAGCCGCTTGACCCTATCAGCGAAACGCGATGTTTCGGGCACCATCCTGCGCGATGTGACCCTGCAATCCGCAAGTCTGACAACCAGCCTTTCGGGCACTTTGACCGATCGCGGCGCCAATCTGGCAGCGGTGCTTGATCTTGGGGATCTGTCGGCCCTAGGCGCTGGCTATAGCGGCGCGCTGCACGGCACGGCATCTTTGCAAGGACCAAGCGACGACGGTGTTTTATCGCTGCAAGCGACAGGAACCGATCTGGCGATTGGGCAGGCGCAAATCGACACGCTGTTGCGCGGGGCGTCGCAGCTAAAGGTCAGGCTAGGGCTGGGGCCACAAGGGGTGCGGTTGATAGACGCTGATTTGGCCAATGGCCAGATAAAGGCCAGCGTTACAAAATCTTTTAAGGGCAAAGCGGGCGATCTGACGCTTTCTGCGCAACTGGCCAATCTGGGCGTGATCGCGCCACAGTTTCCGGGCCCTGTAACTTTGGCTGGCGCGGCGCAGAGCGTGGAGGGCGGGATGGGCGTCGATATCACCCTGCAAGGGCCCGCACAGATGAAGGCCACGGTGGTAGGCGCACTGTCGTCCGATTACAAAGCGGCCGATCTGAAGATTGTCGGCACCAGTTCTGCCACAATTGCCAACCTCCTGATAACGCCAAGATCGCTTGAGGGGGCTTTGCGCTTTGATGTGAGGCTAAAGGGGCCCTTTGTCCTATCTTCGCTTGGCGGTCAGATCTCACTAGCAGATGGGCGTTTGGCCACGCCTTCGTTGCCCTTTGCGCTGAAAGAGGTTTTTTTGGACACGAACCTGCGCGCTGGCAGCGCGACGGTTACGGGGCGGGCGGGGATTACAACGGGCGGCAAGCTAGGGGTTACGGGCAGCGTGGCAATGGCAGCCCCCTTCCCCGCCAACCTAACCTTTGCGCTGGATAATGTGGTCCTACGCGACCCGCAGCTTTACGCAACGACGGCGCAAGGCACGCTAACCCTGCGCGGCCCAGCCTTGGGTGGAGGCTTGATTTCAGGCGCCATAAATCTTGGCAAGACAGAGCTGCAAATCCCCTCGCCCAACGCCTCGGTGTCGGGTGACCTGTCTGGCCTGCGCCACATCAACGAACCCCGCGCCTCTGTCGCAACACGTCAACGCGCGGGGCAGGGGCCGCGTGGCGGCGCTGCGCGCGCCGAGGCGGGATATGGGCTGGATGTCACGCTATCTGCAGCCAATCAGGTGTTTGTGCGGGGGCGCGGGCTGGATGCAGAACTGGGCGGCACGTTGATTTTACGCGGGACGACCGCCAAGATCGCCCCTTCCGGCGCGTTCAACCTTCTGCGCGGCCGCTTGGATATTCTGGGCCGTCGATTGGTGCTAAGTGAGGCGCAGGTGCAATTGCAGGGCGCCTTGGTGCCTTATGTCCATATTCTTGCGGGCATCGACAGCGGCGGGATCTCGTCCTCTGTGGTGATTGACGGGGATGCCACCAACCCCACCGTGACCTTCACCTCCTCGCCGGATTTACCGCAAGAGCAAGTTCTGGCCCATCTGTTGTTTGATCGGGGCCTCCACAAGATCAGCGCCTTTCAAGCGGCGCAACTGGCGTCTGCAGTGGCCGCGCTGGCAGGGCGCGGCGGCGATGGTGTGATCGGCACGCTACGCCGCAAGACGCTGCTTGATAACTTGGATGTGCAGGCTGACGGCACCGGCAACACCACGGTGACGGCAGGCAAGTATCTGGGTGACAAAGCCTATAGCGAGGTGACGATAGGCCAAAGTGGCACATCTTCGATTAGCCTGAACTATGATCTTGGTCGCAAGCTCACCGCCAAAACCCATACAGATTCCGAAGGGGCAACCGGTTTGGGCCTGTTCGTGACGCGCGACTACTAGGCGACGGGTTTGCGCCTGCGGTGCAACTCGGCATCAAAGGCGGCACCCAAAAGCACGGTATAGGCACTGACATAAAGCCAAATCAGCAACACCACCACTGCGCCTATCGACCCATAAATCCTGTTGTATGAGGGAAAATTCGCCAAATAAAGCATGAATCCCCGCGCCGCCAAGGCCCACAAGACCACCGCAACCAACAGGCCCCAACTTATCAGCGGGGGCCGCGTGGTCGCGTGATTGGGACCAAACCGATAGGCCAAACCCAACGAGGCCAGAACCAACAAAACCCCCAGCGCCAAGTTGGCACGGTGCAGCAGCACGGCATCATCCCCCGGTAGGGGCAACAGGCCAATCACCAGCGGCGCCACAACCGTGACAAGCATCGCTGCAAGGGCTAGGCCGATCAAGGCAAGCGTTAACAGGATTGCCTGCAATTGATGGTGCCCGCTGCGGCGATTGGGCAGGTTGTGAATGGCATTCAACCCTCGGATCAAAGCCGCCACCCCCGCCCGCGCCGACCAAAGGGCAAACAGCGTTGACAGCGCCGTGGTCCAACCCAGTTGTGACCCTCGCATTTGTAACAGCGACCCCACCTGACCTTGCAGCAGCGTCAGCGCATCTGGCGGCAGAAAACCCTTCAGCAGTTCAAGCTGGGTTTGGATGACCGAGGGATCAAAAACTGCGCCCCAAATGGCAATCAATGCAGCCGCTGCCGGAAAAAGCGCCAAAAAGCCAAAAAACGCCACACCGGCAGAGATCAAGTCAAGCTCTGCCTGCTCTGTCCGCCGATAAAGACGGACCAGAAAAGCCAAGATATCAGGCTGAAGGTGCAAACGACGCACACGTGATCCCTTTTTGGATAACTGCTGTGTGCTTTATAGCAGGCGCCTAGGATGTGCGCCTGCTAATTTGCGATGAACCCAAATTTCTGTTACTGACTTACCGGCGTTACCGACGTCGTGCTGCCCTGTCCAGCGGCAACAAATGCCAACGCTCCCAAAAGACCTAGTCCTAGTCCGGCACCCAAAGCACCAAGTCCAAGGCCTGTCGCCGCAAGACCGCCAGCCGCAGTTGCCCCCACACCCACTGCACCATCAGCAGTTCCCGAAGCACCCGCACCAGCCCCACCCAGGCCGGGGACGGCAGTTTGTGCGAAGGCTGTGGTGGATGTCAGCATAACGGCCAAGAGCATACCGGTAAGTTTATACATTTGATGATTCCATCTCTAAATTGACTACTTATGTGTTACCCTAAGTTAATAACGCTGTAAAGTTCACTACCAAACTCAGTTAACGACGCGACCTATCTGCACCAAAGGCAGGCCCGGTACGGCGCGTTGGGCGCTTTGGCGCAAACTGCCATCGGCATCGAACCAATAGGCATTTTCAAAGGACAAGTCAGGACCACGGCAAAACTCAGCCACTTTGCGCGTGGGATAATGCGCGCCAAAGATATCGATCCGCTCAAACCCGGCATGGGAAAACGTGCAGCTATACCTTAGGTGGCGGTTTTGATCTGCTCCATCTAAGTCAAAGTAATCGCGGCGAAAAGTGCCAGCCCCGCGCAGAACCTGTGCCAGTGTTGGCACATTGGCCGACATCAAATCTGGGCCAAAGCCACGGGTAGCGACCAAAAGCCCGCCCTGCAACGCGATGCTTTGATGGGATGCGCTGGCCCATGTGGTGACGGCGCCGTTTTGGCCATAGGGGGCGAACAGATTTGCATATCCAATCGACGGCACCCGCACCAAAAGCACCGGTTGACCGGCCTGTTCCAACGCCAGACGCACAGCCGCCACAGCGGCAGGATCGATGGGGGTGGGCTTGGGTTTGACAAAAAGGCCAGACACCATGGCCGCTACCGCCTGCCGTTCGGGCAGGTTCGACCGGCTTTCTTGCGCGACCGGATCGGTACCACACCCCGCTAAAAGCCAAAACAGGGCGAAGACGAAGGCAGCGGTTTTTTTGCCCCTCATTTCCATACCCGCCCCCATTGCGCGTCGATCTTGCGCTGGTCGTAACTGCGCAGAACGGAGTAAAGTCGGTCATCGACCACCAGTTTGGCCCCACCATCGCGCCCGATGGGCCGGATGGTCATGCCAGCAGTCGCCCGGGTTGGTTTGCCGTAAAACCAAGTGAAGGGGATTTGCAGTGTGATGCCTTTATCAAACGAGCCTTCGCCAAAATCTTCGGCCGAGACATCTGTTTTGGTGGCAAAGGCCCCGACGGACCAGCCATTCTCGAACTCACGCGTCAGGCTTACCGTCGCGCCAACGTCACCGGCCAGATAGCGACCTAGGTCGATCTGGGCATGATAACTGGCGCCCAAATCTAGATACCCCGATAGATGACCCGTGGCGACCGCATAGTCATACTGGCCAAAACCCAACAAGCCATTGGTATTGCGCTGCGCCACAGAGTTAGCCTCCACGCCCAAGGCCCATAGTTTGCCAGTAGGCCGGTAAAGAATTTCAGAAGAAATTCCGGCAAAGCCCCGTTCAAGATAGCCTGCGGTAACACGGCCAAAAACATCAGGCGCAAGTCCGGCGAAATAGGCCAGCGTCAGCCTTTCGATGTCGGGGTTGGCCTGTGTGTCATACAGGATCGAATCAGAGCGGACATGGGGCAAGATTGAATTGGCTCCCCTCCCGGAATCTGCGATGTTTGAGGTGAGGATATTTGTCACAGACCCAGACAGGAACATCCCGCGCGCCAGTTCATATTGGCTGGAGAGGCGCAGGCCTAGGCTGGCTTGCAACGGGTTGGCTGGATCAAACTGGCGGGTATGAACATAGGGCAGCAACGACCACGTGAAGTGGCGATAGAGTTCGGAGTTGGTCTTGGTGCCGGCCAGCGGGTCTGCCGGTGTAACAATTTGGCTTTTCGCGCGCAGCAGCGTTGCCCCGTCTGGCGCAAATTCAAAACGCTCTAAATCGGCGCGTGACAGCACAACCATCGCGCCTGCCATACCATGGTCGATGGGCACCAACTGGAAATGCTCCACCGATGCCGGCAGCACAAAGGCCATAGCACGGGCAAGGCGACCGATGGCTTGGGCTGCTGCATCATACTTTGCATTGCGAAACCTGACCTGCGCGGTTGTCGCCGTCAAACCGACAGATTCAATCACAATGCCGCTATCTTCCAACGTCACTGCAAGACTGCGCAACACAGTGTCGTTTGCGTCAGCCTTGGTTGCCCAATCGCGGGCCCAATAGGCAGGATCAGCAGGGCGCGGACGAATAGGCAAGGGGGCAGGCCCGCCAATGCCACCTTGTGGGCGCTGGTCAGGATTGAGTACGGTATTCAGATTCACGCCAATTTCGCTGCCGTAAAGCGCATATACGCCAAGGCTGAAGGTGGCGTTGGGTCGGTATTCCAAGCCGTAGTTCATCGGGCTGGCGCGGTCGAACATCTTGCGTTTGTCGGATTCATCGGCATAGGCGTCGGACGAATACTCGACCTTGGCCGACCATTTGGGAGATATCTGATATTCAACGCCGCCAAACAAAGCCGCATCGCCCTGAAACCATTGTTTGTAAGAAATGGTGCCACCAAGGCCAAAGTCGATCTTTTCGCGCGGACCAAAGGGTTGACCAAAGGCATTGTCACTGCCCAACCGACCGAACCCGACCCCGCCCGTAACCTTGAACTTTGGACCTATCGCCTTTGTGCCCACCATATATTCAGCCGAATACAGACCCGTTCCGACAAAGTCTTGCACACCGATGCTGACAGCAGGCCAATACCTGCCTTCGGTCATGATTTGATAGCTTATGTCAAAGTTGCGGTCGTAATAAGTGTAAGCATCTTTTCCGTCAGCACAGGTGGGCTGGCACAGGTGTTTTTCATAATCGTGCAGGCCGACATAACGAAAGATACCAGACAAGCGGGGGGTGATCTGAAATCGCAGGGCGTTTCTGGCGATGGGCCCGAAGTCCGAATGGGTAAGGGACAAGTAGCCGTCCGCCAACTGCTCGCCCGAGGGCAGGTCAATCAGGCCCGTTTGTCCCGACAGGTTGAGACCAGGGCGCATCTGCGCCTGCGCTGACAACGCAAACGTCAAGCAAACCAGCGCTAAGGGCGCTGAGGCAGAAAGGGGATGAAATGTTTTGGTCAATGGGTTGCACTCTCGAAATTCATATGTACTTTAGAGATAACCTTAGTGTATGCAACCAAGAAAGTTCAGCCTGTTCGTCCGCGCAATTCAACTGACCAAGACGAGAGGGTCTGTATGCTAATAGGCTTGCGCGCATCTTGGTCAATTTCGGCGCGATTTAAGGATTTCACATGATCAATTTTTTCGGTCCCAAGGGCCAAAAGCTTTTTGCCTTCGTTGTGCTTTGTGGTTTGTTTGGCTGTAGCCCGCCGCAAGACGTAGCGAATATGCAGCAGGTGGTGGCGGGCGCCAACGAAACCGCATCCACCTTTGCCGTTCAGATCGTGACGCAAGAAACACTTGGTATCATTCAATCTTGGCCCAATAGCCACCCCAGCCAAAACTCTGACTGGATCCCACACAAAACGATGGGATCAGACGCCCTTATTCAGTCAGGCGACCGGATAAGCCTTGCCGTGTGGGACAATGAAGGATCGTCTTTATTGGGCCAAGCTGGGCAGAAAGTCATTCCACTGCAAGACCTGCAAGTCACCAGTGCGGGCACGATATTTCTTCCCTATGTGGGTGATGTAGAGGTAGCGGGGATGACCGCCACAGCCGCACGCAAGTTCTTAGAAAGTAAGCTGCGGGGGACCATCCCGTCAGCCCAAGTGCAACTGAACGTTGTAGCGGGTTTGCAGAATTCGGTTCATGTGATCTCGGGTGTTCAAAACCCCGGCGTTCGGCCCTTGGGCGATGCGACAGTCACGATCACATCGGTTTTGGCGCAAGCGGGCGGCATTGCGTACAATATGTCCAACCCGCAGGTCAGTTTGCAGCGCGGCGGCAAGGTTTACACCATAGCTGCCAAAAAACTGTTGTCGCATCCTGAACTGGACACAGCTTTGATCGGCAATGACAAAATCTTTGTGCAGCCTGACAGTCGCTATTTCCTGTCATTGGGGGCTGCGGGACGAGAGGCTGTGATAGATTTCCCCCGCGACACGGTCACAACGCTTGAGGCGATGTCTTTGATCGGAGGCGTCAATCAAGACATGGCCAACCCCAAAGCGATTTTGGTCTTGCGCGCCTACCCTGCCGCAACGGTGAGTGTCACGACGACACAGGGGCCACCCAAGGCGCAGATGGTTTTTGCCTTTGACTTGACCAAGGCAGAGGGGTTGTTCAGTGCTGGATCTTTCCTGATCCAGGATCGCGATTTGGTGCTTGTGACCGAAAGCCCGTTGATCAACACCGCCAACACAGTGCGGCTGTTTACCGGCATGTTCGTGGGCCCTCGGACGGTTTATAACGCCCTGCAATAGCGATTATTCGCCGTCCTCCAACCGTGTGCGTAATTCGCGCAATACGGGCAAAACAGCCCGCACACGGTTGGCCCCCAAGGCTTTGACAAGATCGCCGATCACCGGCACCACGGCCTGCACCGCTGCATCGCGCGCGGCGCGGCCAGCAGGGCTGATGGCTACAAATTTGCGGCGGGCATCGTCCCAGTCGGGGCGGATGTGGATATGGCCGGCCCATTCCAGCTTTGACAGCGTGTTGGTCATGGCCCCGCGCGTGACGTGAAAGGCCTTGGCCAGTTGGGCGGGGGTGCGTTCATCCTGCACGCCAGCAAGGTGGTTAAGCACGGAAAAATGCGACAGTTCCATGCCCTTGGGCAAGGCTTTGGAAATGCGGTTGCGCGCCAGTTGATCGGCCGTCAACAACTCTCCAAACAAAGAGACGGCAAGATCCTCAAGCCGCTCGTTCATGGCCCGTCAAAGCCGCGGTCATGCACCAAAGAGGGCACGCGGCGGCGGGCCTCGGCTCCTTGGGACAGGTCAAGATCCACCAGCGTGACGCCCGGTTCCGTGCCGCCATCGGCCAACACCTCTCCCCACGGGCCGATGGCCAAACTGTGGCCGTAGGTGCGGCGACCTTTGCCGTTGGCTTCGGCGTGAACGCCGGTTTGGGCGGGGGCCAACACGAAAGCGCCATTCTCGATCGCCCTTGCGCGTAGAAGGGTTTCCCAATGGGCGGCACCGGTGATGTGATTGAAGGCGGCAGGGACCGTCAGAATTTGCGCACCACCTTGTGCCAGTCTGCGATAGAGGGTGGCAAAGCGGACATCGTAGCAAACACTCATCCCAACGGGGGCAAAGGGTGTTTGGGCGATGACGGCAGCGGTTCCCGGACGAAACGCCGCCGATTCGCGGTAAACCTCGGTCTCAGACACGTTCACATCAAACATGTGGATCTTGTCATAGCGGGCCACGACAGCGCCATCCGGACTGATCAAAAAAGACCGGTTGGCAAAGCGCCCATCAGCATCGCCCGTCAATAGCGCGAGCGAACCTATCAGCAGCCAAACGCCAAGCTTTGCCGCCTCGTCCCGCAGGGCGGCCAGGGTGGGGTCATCTTCCTCGCGGCGCAGCTGGGCTTTTTGCGCGGCACGGTTCGACCACAGGCCATTCGTGCATTCCGGCGTCAGGATGAATTGCGCGCCTTGGGTTTGGGCTTGGCGCACAAAGCCCAAGGTTGCCGCCAGATTGGCCACGGGGTCGTCGGTGACGGTCAGTTGAACAAGGGCTACCCGCATGGCGCTTCAAGCCAGCATCGGATCAAGCTTGCCGTCATGGTCCAGCGCGTGCAGATCATCACAGCCGCCGACATGCTGATCGCCAATGAAAATCTGCGGCACGGTGCGCCCGCCATTGGCGCGGCGGGTCATGGCATCGCGCAAAGATGGGTCACGGCCCACATCAATCTCGGTAAAAGCCACGCCTTTCTTGGTCAACAGGCGCTTGGCCGCATGGCAATAGGGGCAGGTTTGGGTGGTGTATATTTCGACAGATTTCATCAAGATCATCCTGTGGGCTTGGCGCATCATAAGGATTTAAGCCTGTTTCGCAACGCGCGCCATGACCAAAACGGAAACAGCGCTGGCCCCTGCGGCCAAACAGGCCTCTGCCCCCGCAGCCAAAGTTGCACCAGAGGTCATCACATCATCCACCAACAAAATATGCCGCCCCATCACCCGTTCCGCGCGGCGCGGATGCAACGTCAGCGCGCCGGACATATTGGTAAAGCGGCCCTCTCGGTTTCGACCCTCTTGCGAGCCGGTGTTGCGGTGGCGTTGCAACAGGTCGGGGCAGTGTGCAAGGCCGCCCATCCGAGCGATTCGCGCCGACAAAACTGCCGCTTGATTGTAACGCCGCTGCACCAAACGCCACCAATGCAGCGGCACCGGGGCCACCAGCATATCGGGGGCCAGCAAGGGCCGGGCCGCTTTGAACATCCACTCTGCCGCAGGTTGGGCAAGGTCAAGACGGTCAGCGTGTTTTAAGGCCAACACAAGGTTGCGGCCGTTTTCGTGGTACACAAGGGCTGCGCGGCCAGCCGTCCACGGGCGGGCGATGGTCAGGCAATCGTCGCACAAAACTTCGGCCCCATCCTCTTCTCCGGGCAGGGGCAGGCCACAGTGATGGCAGACCAAGCCGCTGATAAAGGGCGTGTCGCGCCAACACTCACCACAAAGACCAAAGTCGCTGGTCACCCGCACCCCGCAGGTGATGCATTGTGGCGGGTAGGCTATGTGCAGCAAGGCTTGCAATCCCATCGCGCGCTCCTATGGTCCGGCTTATGCAAGCCGTGCCCCTTCTGACCGACCGCCCCCGCCTTTTGCGCAACCGCCAAAGGGCCACGGCTTTGTTCTTGCAAGAGATGGTCGTATCTGAAGTGCAAGAAAGACTGATCGAGGTTAATAGAACCTTTACAGACCCTGTGGTGGTGACAGGTTTTGCGCAACTTTGGCCAAAAACGCCCACAATTGCTGATGACGAGGTGCTAAACCTTGGCATCGGCGCGCAGGATTTGGTGGTGCATGCCTTAGCACTGCATTGGGCCAATGACCCCGTTGGCCAATTGGTGCAATGCCGCCGCGCACTTAGGCCAGACGGTTGGTTTATGGCGCTGCTTTTTGCAGGCCAAACGCTGCACGAATTGCGCGCTTGCCTGGCACAGGCCGAAGCCGAAGTGACAGGCGGCCTATCGCCGCGCGTGCTGCCCATGGCCGAGATTCGCGATCTGGGTGGTTTGTTGCAACGGGCAGGCTTTGCCTTGCCCGTGGCCGACAGCTTTAGCACCCAAGTGCGCTACCGCGACGCTTTTCACCTGATGCAAGACCTACGCGCTATGGGCGAGGGCAATGCCATGGCCGCACGCCAGCGCAAACCCACCCAACGCGCGGTGTTTGCCCGCGCAGCAGACTTGTACCAGCAAAGCTATTGCGGCGCAGATGGCAAGATTCCCGCCACTTTTGAAATCGTCGTGCTGACAGGCTGGGCCCCTGATGACAGCCAACCCAAACCCCTTAGGCCGGGATCAGCCTCTAACCGGCTGTCAGATGTGCTTTCGGTGCCAGAAGTGAAGCTGCCCCGCGATGCAGGTATTTGATTTGACGCAGATTGCCACTATCTGTGCCTGACGAATCAAGGAGCAGCAGATGACGGATGTCACCCCCGGAACCGGACGCTTGGCCCATGCACCGGCCAGCCACCCTGTTGTGAAAACCGCGCGGGTGGGCGTGCTTTTGGCCAATCTGGGCACGCCGGACGGTTACGACTACTGGCCGATGCGCCGCTATCTGAACGAGTTTTTGTCTGACAAGCGCGTGGTAGATCTGCCCGATTGGAAATGGCAACCGATCCTTCAGGGCATTATCCTGACGGTGCGGCCGTCAAAGTCAGGGGCGAATTACAAACTGATCTGGAACCACGACCTGAACGAAAGCCCGCTTTTGACCATCACAAAGCAGCAGACGGCAGCGATCAAAGACAACCTGACCGCAGTCTATGGCGATCAGATCATGGTTGATTTCTGCATGCGCTATGGCAACCCGTCAACCGCGTCAAAAGTTAAGGCGATGATTGCGGCAGGGTGCGAAAAGATCGTTTTTTTCCCGCTATATCCCCATTATGCGGGTGCCACCTCGGCCACGGCCAACGATGCCTTCTTTCGCGCCCTTGCGACAGAAAAGCGCCAACCGGCGGTGCGGACGGTGGCAGAGTATTTTGAACATCCGCTATATATTCAGGCCTTGGCGCAATCGGTGACCGATGCCTATGCCAAGCTGGACCATAAGCCCGATATTCTGGTGACCAGCTATCACGGCATGCCTTTGCGCTATTTGATGGAGGGCGACCCCTACCATTGCCAATGCACGA
>CANIKY010000069.1 GCA_947468085.1 Paracoccaceae bacterium
CGATGATCTGGATGTGCCCTCGAACCTGTTTTTGGGGCGCGAGATTTTCAAGTTCCGCCTTGGGCCCTTTTCGTGGTTGGATCGCAAAGCCATGCGCGACCGCACGATGGAGGCTTTGAAGACCACGGCGGTGAAAATCCCCAATGTCGACAACCCGATCCGCAACATGTCAGGCGGGCAGCGCCAATGCGTGGCCATTGCGAGGACGGCGGCCTTTGCGTCCAAACTGGTGATCATGGATGAACCCACCGCCGCCTTGGGCGTGCAAGAAACCGCCCAAGTGGAAAACATCATTCGCGGCCTGAAAGAGCGCGGCATTCCCATGGTTCTGGTCAGCCACAATCTACGCCAAGTGTTTGATCTTGTAGACCGAATCGTTGTATTTCGCCGCGGGCGGATCGTGGCATCGCTGAAACGTGACGAGACCGATGGCAATGACATTGTAAGCTATATCACTGGTGTGAAAGGCAATGCCGACGGGGCATTTGCCTGAGGAAAGGGAACTATTATGACTCTGCGTTTCGGGCTTTTGGGCGCTGGCCGTATCGGTAAGGTGCATGCCAAGGCTGTCACCGCCAACCCCAAGGCGAAACTGGTGGCCGTGGCCGATGCCATGGCCCCAGCGGCCCAAGCCATCGCTGATCAATACGGCTGCGACGTGCGCACGATTGCGCAGATCTTGGCCGCCTCTGACATTGACGCCGTGGTGATCTGCACGCCCACAGACACCCATGCCGACCTGATCGAGCAGTTCACCAATGCGGGCAAAGCCGTGTTCTGCGAAAAGCCCATCGACCTGTCGCTGGACCGTGTGAAAGCCTGCCTTAAGGTCGTGCGTGCCAACAAAGGCACGCTGATGGTGGGCTTTAACCGCCGCTTTGACCCGCATTTCATGGCCGTTCGGGCTGAGATTGACAAAGGCTCGGTAGGCGATGTCGAGATGGTCACGATCACCTCGCGCGATCCGGGGGCCCCGCCGTTGGAGTATATCGCCCGCTCGGGCGGGATTTTCCGCGACATGACGATCCATGATTTTGACATGGCGCGCTTTTTGCTGGGCGAGGAAGTTGCTGAGGTTTCGGCCATGGCCGCCGTTCTGGTTGATCCTGCGATTGGTAAGGCCGGTGACAGCGACTCGGTGCAGGTGATGCTCAAAACCGCCACGGGCAAGATGGCGCTGATCTCGAACTCGCGCCGCGCGACCTATGGCTACGATCAGCGCATCGAAGTGCATGGGTCCAAAGGAGTGGTGTCGGCGGAAAACCAGCGCCCCGTGTCGATCGAACTGGCCAACGGGTCGGGCTACACCCGCCCGCCGCTGCATGACTTTTTCATGACCCGCTACACCGAAGCCTATGCCGCCGAAATTGCCGCCTTTGTCGATGCCGTTGCTACAAAGACAGCCGCAGCCCCCTCTGGTGAGGATGGCTTGGCGGCACTGGCTTTGGCCGAAGCGGCTTTGCTGTCGGTGAAAGAGGGCCGCATGGTGAAAGTATCAGAAATAATCGGCTGATCTGGCGCTTAGCTCAAAAAACAGCGGCGCAGGTTCACCCCTGCGCCGTTTTCTATTGGCGTCACGCCACTGTCACTGACGTCATCATGCCGCTGGCCATGTGATAAAGATGGTGGCAGTGCAAATACCACTCTCCCGCCTTGTCGAAATCAACGGCCACCGTCACCATACCACCGGGTGGCACCATGACCACATCGCGCCTTGGGCCGTTAAAGCGGCCAAGGCCAAGGTCGACCACCTGAAAATGATGGCCGTGCAGGTGCATCGGGTGCATCATCATGGTGGGGTTCATGAACATGATCTCGACCCGTGATCCGAGGGCTGCTTGCAGGGGCGCGGCCTCGCCGTGGGCAGCGCCGTTGATCGTCCAGCGGTAACCTTGCTCCATCCCCAAGGCGATGTGCAGCATGGCATCAGTGGGTCTGGCGGGCAGGGGGGATTCGGATGATAGGCTTGAATCGAACGTCAAGTCGACAAATGGGGCGGCTATCGCGGCCGATTCTGGCACTTTACCGATATCAGCCCCCGGGGTGGCCAAGATCACACCTGTCTGCATCACAGCGTTTTCCACCTGTGCCAAAATCGGAAAAGCCCCCCCTTCCGGCGGGATTTGTACCAACAGGTCCACCCGCTGTCCTTGCGCCAAGGGGATGCTGGCGCGGGCAATCGGGGAAACCTTGTTGCCATCCACCGCCACAACCTGTGCTGCCAAGCCGCCCGCAGTGATCCAAAAGGCCGTGGCCGTAGCGCCGTTGATGATCCGCAGGCGGACCGGACCGGGTTGCACGGCGATCACGTCAGGGTCGGCCAGCGTGCGGTCATTGGCGAGATAGGCGTCATAGTCGACATCATTGGCATGGGTCATCCCCCCCATGGCCATGCCGGACATATCGGTGCCGCCCATATCCATGCCCCCCATATCCATCCCCGCCATGTGGTGGCCTTGGGCTGTCATCAATCCCGCCGCAATTTCAGCCGGTGGGCGGAAGGAAAAGTCGTGCAGCATGATCACGGCTTGGGGCACATCGCCTGCATCCGCCTCTACCGTCACCATCGGCGCTGCCAGCAGTTGCTGTTCTGACAGGGTGTGCGAATGCATCCAATGGGTGCCCGGCGTCAGGGGGAAATTGTAAGCCTCTTGCGTGCCCGTGGGTTGGACCCCGCCATTGGGGCGGGTGCGGTCGTCGGTATTGCGGGCCAAGTCCTGCCCGTGCCAATGTAAAATCAAATCCTCGCCCGATTGGTTGTCGACGAGCCCTGTAAACTTGTCGCCTTCCCGCGCCATCAGGCCGGGTTTGCCGTCTGGTCCAGTGATGCCGTAGACCGTTGCCGCCTTTCCCAGCACCTCTAACTGGCGCGAGGCTACCGTCAGGTGCGCTGCGGGGGCTGCGACCCCCATGCGGGGCAGGGCGGGCAGCAGGGCCAAGCCTGCGGTGGCGGTCAGGAATTGGCGGCGGGTTTGGGTCATTTGATCCTCGGCGAGTTTGGGTTCTTGATAGATAGGGCTTCAGGCAGGGTGCGTCACGTTGCTTAAAGCGTACCGCAGGGTCACATTCGCGTGGTCGCGCAGTTTGGAAGGTCTTTTGTCCCCAACCCTTTCCCCCGACCCCGCCTTAAGGTTATCTGACCCAAACGACAGGAGCGCGCCTTGACCCAGATCACTCTCCGCACGCGCGAGATCTTCGCGCGTCTCATCAATTTTGATACGGTCAGCGCCAAGCCCAACATGGCGCTAATGGACTATGTGGTGGCAATGCTGGCCGAGGCCGGCATTGACGCCACCCTGATCCCCGACCCATCTGGCACCAAGGCCAATCTTTACGCCACCGTTGGCCCAGGGGCAGGCGGTGTCATGCTGTCGGGCCATACCGATGTGGTGCCTGTCGAGGGTCAAACCTGGACCTATCCGCCCTTTGATTTGACCGAAGAACATGGCCGTCTGTACGGGCGCGGTGCGGCCGACATGAAGGGATTTTGCGCCGCCGCCATCGCCACGATGATCGCTGCGGGCGAACGCACCAAAGTGGGCCGCCCCTTGGCCGTGCCGCTGCATCTGGCGCTGTCTTATGATGAGGAAATCGGCTGCATGGGCGTGCGCTCGCTGATCACGATGCTGCAATCTGCCCCCATCCGCCCGCGCTTTTGCATCGTGGGCGAGCCTACGGGGATGCAGGTGGCGACTGGCCACAAGGGCAAGATCGCCCTTCGCGCCACTTGCATCGGGCGTGAGGGGCATTCCGCCCTTGCCCCCATGGCGCTGAACGCGCTGCATCTTGCCGCCGATTTCATCACTGCGGTGCGGGCTTTGCAGGCGGATGTGGCGCGAAACGGGGTGCAGGACGGCGATTACGATGTGCCCTACACCACGCTGCATGTCGGCAAAATGGCGGGCGGGGTGCAGGTGAACATCGTGCCCAACACCGCCACACTGGATTTTGAGATCCGCTCGGTCGCCGAAGATGACCCAGAGGTCTTGATCACCCGCCTGCGCCAAGCGGCCGAAGGCATTTGCGCGCCCCTGCGCCCCACCTTCCCCGAAGCCGCGATTACCATCGAGCGGCAATGGGATTACCCCGGCCTTGGCACCAGATCGGACGCCGCTGTGGTCAGTTTCGTCAAGGCGCTGACAGGGGCGAATGGCACGATGAAAGTGGCCTTTGGCACAGAAGGCGGGCTTTTTGACGCCCGCCTTGGCATTCCCACGGTCATCTGCGGGCCGGGGTCTATGGCGCAGGGGCATAAGCCCGACGAATATGTCAGCATCGAACAAATGGCGCGGTGCGAGGCGATGATGGCCGCCTTGCTGGACCAGTTGGAGGCCGGGTTCTAACGGCTTTCGCCTTTGGGCATCGGCTGATAGAAGCGGGGAATGGCAATTACCCTCACCTCGCTTTCCGATCTGGCATCCTTAGGCTTCGATACGATCATCGACGCCCGCGCCCCCGCCGAATACGCTGAAGACCATCTGCCGGGGGCTATCAGTTTGCCCGTCTTAAGCGATGACGAACGCGCAAAGGTGGGCACGATTTACACCCAAATCTCACCCTTTACCGCGCGCAAACTGGGCGGGGCCTTGGTGGCGCGTAATGTGGCCGCGCACTTGGAAGGCCCCTTGGCCGAGATGACAGGCGGCTGGCGGCCCTTGGTCTATTGCTGGCGCGGCGGGCAAAGGTCGGGGTCTTTTGCCACGATTTTGGCACAGATCGGCTGGCGGGTGGAAACGATTGCGGGCGGCTACAAAAGTTGGCGGGCCTTGGTGGTCAAGCAGCTTTACGACACGCCCGTCGCCTCGCCGTTGGTGGTGCTGGATGGCAACACGGGCACGGCCAAGACGGCGATCTTGCATCTTTTGGCATCCCAAGGGGTGCAGGTGATTGATCTGGAGGGCCTTGCAGGCCATCGCGGTTCCTTGTTCGGCCACACCGCCGGGGGCCAGCCCTCGCAAAAGGCGTTCGAAGGCGCGCTGGCGATGGCGCTGTCGCGGTTAGACCCGACCCTCCCCTTGGTGGTGGAAGCCGAAAGTGCGAAGGTCGGCAATCTGCGCCTGCCGCCGCAGCTTTGGGCTGCCATGGGCAAGGCCCCGCGCGTGACGATTGCGGCGACCTTGCCCGAACGCGCCCGTTATCTCAGCCGGGCTTATGCCGACATCGTGGCCGATGAGGCGCGGCTTTTGGGCGTAATCGGCCTGTTGCGCCACGCCCAACCGGAAGAAACGATCAAAGATTGGGCCAGTCTTGCCCGTTCCGGCCAATTCGAGGCGCTGGCGCATGATTTGATGGAACGCCACTACGACCCGCGCTATGAAAAGCACCGCGCACGTTTCGAGCACGCCGAAATCGTGTTCACTGCCCAAAGTCTGGCCGATGCCGACTTGCCCGCGCTCGCCGCTCAGGTGGGCCAAGCTGTGGCCCGCTTGGGTGCAGCCTAACTTACCCCCGCCAAGGTCCCGTCAAAATCCGCCGTGTGACGCGCTCTACCACCGCATCCTGCGCGATCAACCCCGCCACCCATTCGCAAGAGCCTGCGTTATAGACCGCGCCAAGGCCGCGACGATATTCCACCATGCAGCCATTTCCCCGACTGGCGCGGCCCAAGGTTTCAGGGGTAACGGAACCGTACACCACCAAGGCCACCTCTTCGGCATCCAGATGGCCGATGAAATTGTCGCAATCCTGTGGGCCAGTCGAATGGGCAAGGGTCGTGGCGGGCGATAGGCCCACGATGGTCAGATCCCCCTGCAATCCCGCGCCATCGGCGGCAAAGGGCAGACCGTGGGTCATGGTGTAGTCGATCCCGTCGACCTCGTAGCCAAAGATCTTTGCCGCAGCGCCCAGCACATCGCCGTAGCCAAGCCCGCTGTCTTTCACCGACCAGTGATCGGGCCGGTAAATCGCAAACCCGCCCGACCCATGGGCGGCGCAGCGGCTCCATCCGGCATAGACGCCCATTGATCCGGTCAGGCCCATCGTCGCCACCGCAGGGCGGCCAACTTGGGGGTGATCCCAGTAGCTGGTCAGGCGGGTGGGGTCGGGGGTGGGGTCGCTTAGCGGGGCTGCGTATTTGTAGCAGGTTTGTTGGGCAAGGTCGTCTGACAACCGCGTCTGCCAAAAGAAGTTCCCCGCAAACCGCGCAACTTCACCGCCCTGTTCGATCCACGCGTCCAGATGGTTGCGCATCTCCCATGTCCAGTATTCGTCATGGCCCACGATCAAAGCGCGGGAATAGCCTGCCAAAAGGTCTGGGTTGGCGTGCAAATCGTGCTGGGTGGCATAGGACAGGCCGATCCCTTGCCCTTCAGACCAAAGCGCAAAGGGCCGCTCGAATGCCCCCCAACCCGACGAGGCGTATTTCTTCGAAATCCCCTTGGCACGGGCAAAATCCATATGCGGATAGCGCGGCTTTGACAAAAGCGGAGAGGCATGCGGGATGCGCGGCGCATCGTCAGGCCAGCGCACAAAGCCCTTGGCCCAAGGGCGGTGCAGGCTGACCACCGGTGCAAACTCGGCCCTGTGAGGGCCGGTGATGCCCTGATAATGGTTCGACCCGCCCCAGTCATTATAGGCGCACCATGTGCCTGTGGCCAAGATCATCAAAATGCCCTGCGGCGTGGCGGCTTTCAGCACGAACATATGTTCTGACTGATGCCCCGCCACCGTCAGGCGCACGACATAAACGCCCGAGGCCCAATCCTTGGGCAGGGTCAGCCGGTAGCGCTCTGGCCAATCGCAGCCGGTGACAGAGCAATCTTGCGGCGTTTGTTCAAAGCTCATGGCGACTTGCTCGTCCACCACCTTCTCAGGCACCAACCCATCGCGCAAAATCTCAACCCGCGCTAAGCGGGCCGAGGACATGCCATGCAGCACCAAGGTTTGGCCGGGTGAATAGCTGATTTGGTCAGTATAGCCCCAAACCTGCGGGCGGGCAGGATCAGCCGAGGCCATTTCGTAATAATGCCCCGCCACCGCATCGCCATCGTCATAGGGGCCAGCGACAAAGAAATCTTTGAGGGTCATGCGTTGATCCCATCCAAAGCCCAGCGCGGCTGCGCCTGCGTGTTGAACATCGCAAGATTGGCCGAGACGCGACCCCAAAAAGAAGCCCACGGCCGCCACATTCCAGACGAGTGGGCGATTTTCAGCACATCGAAGGGGAAGTTTTTGTCCATCATAAGCCAGACTGCGGCAGGCCTGCCGCTTTGGGCAAGCACAATCCCTGCGAGGCCGGCTTAATTCTGCAAAATCCTATACTGCCCATCCCAATAGAGCAGCGCGCCAGCCTCGGGGTCGGTTCTAATCTGCACGACGCGCCCGATCAGGATTGAATGGGTGCCCTGATCAATCATATCCTCGACCGCACAGGCAAAGGCCAAGGGGGCATCGGCCAGCAAGCGCACGCCGCTGTCAGTTGTGACCCACTCTGCCCCCGCATAGCGCGCAGGGCCTTGCAGTCCGCCCTTGCCTGAAAACCGTTCTGCCACGGGTTGATGGGCCGCGCCCAAGGCCTGCCAGCCAAACACCCCCTCTCGCCCCAACAGGGGCCAGCACGAAGAGGCGCGGTTGACGCAGGCCAAGATCATCGGCGGTTCAGCCGACAGCGAGATGCCGGTGGTGACGACCAGCCCGTTTGCGGACTCGCCTTGGCCCACAGTGATCAGACTGCACGCGCCCACCAACCCGCGCATCGCGGATTTGAAGGCCTCGGGCAGGGACAATTTGCGATTCTCGGTGTTCATGCCGCATGAAATAGGGCAGGGCGCGGCCGTGTCCAGCAACAGTTTACCTTGGGCCGCTTAGGCCCTAGTCTTGCCCCATCCGAATCCAAAGGCCGCTATGACCGCCCCTGATCCCGCCTACCGCGTTCTTGCGCGCAAATACCGCCCCGAAACCTTTGCTGACCTTGTCGGGCAAGAGGCGATGGTGCGTACGTTAAAGAACGCCTTCTCGGCCGACCGGATTGCCCATGCCTTCATCATGACGGGCATTCGCGGCACGGGCAAAACCACCACGGCGCGGATCATTGCCAAAGGGCTGAACTGCATCGGGGCCGACGGCAAAGGGGGGCCTACGACCGAGCCTTGCCTTGTGTGCGAGCCCTGCCGCGCGATTGCCGAAGGCCGCCATGTCGATGTGCTGGAGATGGACGCCGCCTCGCGCACGGGGGTGGGCGATATCCGCGAGATCATCGATTCGGTGCGCTACCGCGCGGCCTCGGCGCGCTACAAAGTTTATATCATCGACGAAGTGCATATGCTGTCGACGGCGGCGTTCAATGCGCTGTTGAAAACGCTGGAGGAACCGCCCGCGCATGTGAAGTTCATCTTCGCCACCACCGAGATCCGCAAAGTGCCGGTGACGGTGCTGTCACGCTGCCAGCGCTTTGATCTAAAGCGGATCGAGCCTGAGGTGATGGTTAGGCTGCTGCAAAAGATCGCGGCAGGCGAGGGCGCGCAGATCACCGAGGCCGCCTTGGGCCTGATCACCCGTGCGGCGGAAGGGTCGGCCCGCGATGCCACCTCGCTTCTGGATCAGGCGATATCCAATGGCGCAGGTGTGGTGCAGGCCGAAGCGGTGCGCGCCATGCTGGGGCTGGCCGACCGGGGGCGGGTGCTGGATCTGTTCGATATGATCATGCGCGGCGATGCGGCGGCGGCTTTGGGCGAATTGGCGGGGCAGTATTCTGATGGGGCCGATCCCTTGGCGGTGCTGCGCGATCTGGCAGAAACCACCCATTGGATTTCAGTCATCAAGATCACCCCTGATGCGGCCAATGACCCGACGGTGGCGTCCGATGAGCGCGCGCGGGGCGTAGATATGGCGGCAGGGCTGCCGCTTCGGTCGCTGTCGCGGATGTGGCAATTGCTGATCAAAGCGCTGGAGGAGGTGGCATTGGCCCCCAATGCCATGATGGCGGCTGAAATGGCAGTGATCCGGCTGACCCATGTGGCTGACTTGCCCGACCCTGAAACGCTGCTGCGCCATTTGCGAAACGTGCAGCCCTCAGGCCCTGTTGCGGACGGTGCGCCCGCAGGGCGCAGCGTGCAGCACAGCCCGATGATGCGCTTGGCCCCCGCTGCCCCCACACGCGGGGCCGTGATGCAGGGCGGGCAGGCGCTGGCGCTGCAAACCGATGCCGAGGTCACTTACCAAACCTTTGACCAAGTCGTGGCCCTGATCCGCGACAAGCGCGATATGACGTTGCTGTTCGAAGTAGAAGCTACCCTGCGCCTGGCCCATTACACCCCCGGCCGGATTGAGTTTGAACCCACGCCAGAGGCCGCTCCTGATCTGGCCGCCCGTCTTGGCCAACGCCTGCAAAGCTGGACGGGCACACGCTGGGGAGTATCAGTCGTCTCGTCAGGCGGTGCGCCTACGATCATCGAGGGGCGCGACAGCGCGTTGACCGCCTCGCGCGCGACGGCCATGACCAATCCTTTGGTGCAAGCCATCATGACGGCCTTCCCGCAGGCAAGAATAACAGCAATCCGCACCCCCGAAGCGATGGCTGCTTCGGCTGCAGAGGCGGCCTTGCCCGAGGTGGACGACGAATGGGATCCGTTCGAGGAAAGCTAGCCCCCGTCGCCCGAATTTTCTGCGAAAATTCCGCCCCGCCCTAAGCCTTGCCCCTGCCCCGCTCCGTATCTATCTTTATGCCCAGAATAACAGGAGATGCCGATGCTGAAAGGTTTGGGTGGCTTGGGTGATATGGCCAAGATGATGAAGGCCGCCCAAGAGATGCAGGGCAAGATGGCCGAACTACAAGAGGATTTGGCCCATATCATCGTGCTGGGTGAAGCCGGCGCCGGTCTGGTGAAAGCCCGCGTTACAGCCAAGGGCGATATCACCGGACTTGATATTTCGCCCAACATTCTGGTCGCTTCGGAAAAAGAGGTGGTTGAAGATCTGATCATCGCCGCCATCCGCGACGCCCAAGCCAAAGCCGCCGCCCGCAGCCAGCAGGAAATGGCCAAGCTTGCCGCGTCTATGGGCCTGCCTGCCGATCTTAAACTGCCCTTCTAACCCCTTCACCAAGGCGCAAATACTCTCGGTGGGTTTGGGGGGCAAGCACCCCCCGCCTTGGGACCAGAAAGCACGCTATGACCGAAACCCCGCGCGACATCGAAGCCTTGATAGACCTGATGTCGCGCTTGCCGGGCTTGGGGCCCAGATCTGCGCGGCGCGCCGTGCTGGCGATGTTGAAGCGACGTGAGGGATTGATGGCCCCCTTGGCGCAGGCTTTGGCGGGGGTGGCGCTTTCAGCGCGCGATTGCGCGCGCTGCGGCAATATTGGTACGGCTGACATATGCGCCATCTGCGCCGATCCCGCCCGGGTGGGGGGCGAGCTTTGCATTGTCGAGAACGTGGCCGACCTTTGGGCGATGGAGCGCTCGCGCGCCTTTAAGGGCCGTTATCATGTGCTGGGTGGCACGCTCTCGGCGCTGGACCAGATCGGGCCGGATGAATTGCGTATCCCAGCCTTGATAGAGCGCATCGCGCAGGACGGGGTGGCCGAGATTATCCTGGCGCTGAATGCCACGGTCGATGGCCAGACCACCGCCCATTATATTGCGGATGCCTTGGGAGGGTTGGCTGTGCGCATCACCTCGCTGGCGCAGGGCGTGCCGATTGGGGGTGAGTTGGATTATCTCGACGACGGCACGATCGGCGCGGCGCTGCGCGCGCGGCGCGGACTTTAGGGCCGTGCCGTTAAACGGGTGGCGAAAAGCGCAGCGATAGGCACGACATGCCACCATCCAGCTTGGCGCATTCCGAATTGCCGATCTCGCGCACGTCATACCCCGCCGCCACCAACTTATCGCGGGTGCGTGGGAAGCCTGCGGGCATCACCACCAGAGTGTTAAAGCGGATCGCATTGGCGCAGGCCTCTTCCCCCTCGGCCGTGTGGATCACGCGGTAGCCTTCAAAACAGCCCGAGGCGTCAAGGCGCTTGGTGGCCAAGATCGTTTCGGCATCCAACAGCGAGCAGTCGGTTTTGAAATGCAGCACGCCGGGCGGGGTGAACACCTCGCGCACCTTATGGCCCCAAGGCGCGATGGTTGCGGCCAGTTCGGCGATGCCGGCACCATTGGTGCGCGCCGAACGGCCCACCAGAACCTCGGTTTCGGTGGTGAGGATATCGCCGGCTTCGATGAAGCTGTCTGCCCCGCTGATCGTGCGGACATCGGCATAAAGGGCTGCCAGATGCGGTGCCATCAGCGCTGCTTCGCCCAAACGCGTTGGCGCACCGGGGCGCATCACAACGGCCCCTTCGGGCAAGCACAGGGCCGTATCCTCAACAAAGACCGAATCTGGAAAAGCCTCTGCGGCACCCAGTTCGACAATCACAGCGCCGGTCGAGCGGAGCGCTGCGATATAGTCGGCGTGGTGCTGGCGCATCAGCGCCAAAGACGGCGTGCCGGTATCCACCGCGCGCAGCCCGTTGATGATGCTGGCAGCGGGCTTGCGCGTGATGGCATGGGTGAAACGATAAGACCGGTCAGACATGGCAACCTCGCGCCGCTTGGAAAACTGGCCCCTAGGCGGGCGTTAAAGCCATCTTACACCACGCCAAGCTTGCGGCAGCAAGTCTTGGCCTTGGGCCCAGCACATAGCCCGCACCCTAGGGCTGCGGGCTATTTTGACCCTATCAAAGCCAGCCTTGCGGCGGCTTTCTCACAAAACGTCGTCGTCATCCTCGTCGTCATCGCCTTGCGGCAGGTTGAAGAAGCTTTCTGCATCCGAGAAATCGGCGGGCTTTTCTGCGCGCGCGCGGTCTTCGGCACGGGTAAAACCCTCTAGCCCAGAGGGCATCTTGGGCGCGTCTGACATCCCCAAGGATTGCGACGTGCTCACCAACTTGCGCCGTTCGTCATCTGACATGACCACGCCTTCTGAGGCTTTCTTGCGGGCGGCGGCTTGAACTGCGGTGTCAAGCTCGGTCTGTTTGCACAGGCCTAGGGCCACCGGATCAATCGGCGTGATCTGGCCAATGTTCCAATGGGTGCGTTCACGGATGGCTTGGATGGTGGGTTTGGTTGTGCCTACAAGCTTGCCCACGGCGCCATCAGACAATTCGGGGTGGAACTTGACCAGCCACAGGATCGCCGCTGGGCGATCTTGGCGCTTGGACAGCGGGGTGTAGCGTGGCCCGCGCCGTTTTTCTTCACCCACAGCGGATAGGTTGAACTTGAGCTTTAACCTATAGGACGGATCGGCCTGCGCTCGATCAATCTCAATCCCGTCAAGCTGGTTGTTGGACACAGGGTCAAAGCCTTTGACCCCAATCGCCACATCGCCATCGGCAATGCCTTGAACTTCCAACTCATGCATCCCGCAGAAATCCGCGATCTGGATGAAGCTGAGCGTGGTGTTATCCACCAGCCAGACGGCAGTGGCTTTGGACATCAGCGGCTTTGACATCGGATCGTTCCCCTTACATATCTTTCCCGCACCGGGAAAACGGCTGCGACCAAAGGCCGCGATCTTCTCGTTTTCAGGGGGAAGTTAAGGTTCCTATAGTCAGATTCTTTGAGATAGGAAAGTGCCAAATGCAATGTGGCTGCGGGCATGTCCAAGGGCGGAACGCAAGCCGCCCTTGGTGAGAATTTTGCAGGCGCTAGATCACATCTTCAGGGCATCGGCAGCTGCGATGGTGGGCAAGCCCAAGGCCAAGCCCACGGCGGCATAGGTCAGCTTGCCTGCATGGGTGTTCAAGCCCGCCAGCAGGTGCTTGTCGTCAGCACAGGCCTTGCGCCAGCCCTTGTCGGCCAAGGCCAGCATAAAGGGCATGGTCGCATTGCCCAAAGCCTGCGTCGATGTGCGTGCTACAGCCCCGGGCATATTGGCCACGCAGTAGTGCATGATCCCGTCGACGTCATAGATCGGGTCTTGGTGGGTTGTGGCATGCGAGGTTTCAAAGCACCCGCCTTGGTCAATCGCCACGTCTACCAAAGCCGCGCCGGGCTTGAGTTCCGATAATTGCGCCCGTGAGATCAGCTTGGGGGCCGCAGCGCCGGGGATAAGCACCGCGCCGATGATCAGATCGGCCTGACGCGCCAGATCCATCGTGGTGGCGGCATCAGCATAGCCGTTCTTGAACTGCCCGCCAAACACATCGTCCAGATAGCGCAGACGGTTGACCGAACGGTCCAGCACCGTCACATCCGCCCCCATACCCGCCGCAACCTTGCCCGCATGGGTGCCCACGACACCGCCGCCGATCACCAAAACCTTTGCGGGCAGCACACCGGGCACACCGCCCAGCAAAACACCGCGCCCGCCATTGGCCTTTTGCAGCGTCCATGCCCCCACTTGCGGCGCAAGACGGCCTGCGACTTCCGACATGGGGGCCAGCAAGGGCAAGCCGCCGCGATCATCGGTGACGGTTTCATAGGCAATTGCTGTCACACCGCTGGCCAGAAGATCGGCGGTTTGCTCGGGATCGGGGGCAAGGTGCAGATAGGTGAACAAAACTTGGCCCTCGCGCAGGCGCTTGCGCTCGACGGCTTGGGGTTCTTTGACTTTCACGATCATCTCTGACGCGGCAAACACCTCTTCCGCCGTGTCAACAATCTTGGCACCTGCGGCGACATAGTCCGCATCGGTGAAGCCAGCACCGACACCGGCTTTGGTTTCGATCATGACCTGATGGCCACGGTTCACCGCCTCACGCGCGGCGTTGGGGGTCATGCCGACGCGGTATTCCTGCGGTTTGATCTCTTTGGGGCAACCGATTTTCATATGCTCTCTCCCTTGGGGCCACTGGGGCTGATTTGGTCAGTCTGGCGCAAGTTTGGCGCAGATGGGTTGAGATTTTGCTGGTGAAATTGTGCAATATCGGTAAGATATTGCGTGAAAATAGCCTTAGACGAGAATTTTTCCCATGCTTGATCCGCTTGACGCAATCGACCGTCGTATCCTTGGGGTGCTGCAAAAAGACTCACGCGTCACCAATGCCGAACTGTCTGAACGGGTGAACCTGTCGCCCTCGGCCTGCCACCGCCGCGTGCAGCGGTTGGAACAAGACGGTTTCATCGCCGCCTATGTCGCCTTGCTGGATGCGCGCAAGATGGGCAAGCCGACGATTGTTTTTGTGGAAATCACCCTGCAAAGTCAGGCCGAAGACCTGCTGGACGCGTTCGAGCGTGAGGTGGCCAAGGTGCCCGACATTCTGGAATGCCATTTGATGGCGGGGTCGGCGGATTATCTGATCAAGATCATGGCCGAAGACACCGAAGACTTCGCCCGCATCCACCGCCGCTTTTTGTCGCGCTTGCCGGGGGTGCGGCAGATGCAGTCGTCGTTTGCGCTGCGCACGGTGGTGCAGACGACGGCACTGGCGGTTTAGGTGTCACACATCTGTTACAACGATTCGATATTTCCCGAACTATGGATATGCCCCACGCCCTTGCCGCCTTTGATGCACTGGGTCAGCCAAGCCGGCTGACAGTGTTTCGACTGCTGGTGCAAACGGGCAGCGCGGGATTGGCCGCAGGCGATATCGCCGCGCGGCTGGATATGAAGCCCAACACCTTGTCGACCCATCTGGGCATTCTGGAAAGTGCTGGGCTTATTGCGGCGCAGCGGCAAGGCCGTTCGATCCGCTATCACGCCCAGATGGAAGGCTTGCGCGGACTTATGGCTTGGATGCTGCAGGATTGCTGCGGGGGAAATCCCGCCGCCTGCGCCCCTTTGCTGGACCTGATCACAAATAAAGGCTTGAAAATGGATCCCAAACCCTACCACGTTTTGTTCTTGTGCACCGGCAACTCTGCCCGCTCGATACTCGCCGAAGCGGTCTTGAACCATGAGGGCAAGGGCCGCTTTATCGCCCATTCGGCGGGATCGCGCCCGTCAGGACAGCCCCATCCCTTGGCGATCAGCCTGTTGCAGCACGAAGGGATCGATACTGGCTTTGCCCGCTCCAAAAGCTGGGACGAGTTCGCCACCCCAGATGCGCCCAAGATGGATTTCGTCTTCACCGTCTGTGACAATGCAGCAGCCGAGGAATGCCCCTATTGGCCCGGCCAACCCATGACAGCGCATTGGGGCCTGCCGGACCCTGCCGCAGCCACGGGAACCGATGCCCAAAAGGCCTTGGCCTTTGCCGAAACCTATGCCGCCATGATGCGCCGCATCCAAGCCTTTTGCGCCCTGCCCTTGGCCACGATTGATGCCCTGAGCCTAAAGTCGCACCTGAAAACCATTGGCGAGGACATCCAGTGACGCCCCGCGCGATAGCGTCTGAGGCGCTGGGCACGGCGCTGCTGGTCGCGACCGTCATCGGGTCGGCCATCATGGCGCAAAACCTGACACAGGATGTGGGTGTGCTGCTGTTGGCCAACGCGTTGGTCACAGGCGCGATGCTGTTTGTGCTTATCACGATCTTGGGGCCTTTGTCGGGGGCGCATTTCAACCCTTTGGTCACGCTGATCATGGCCACGCGTCGCGATCTGGCTTGGGCGGCGGTTCTGCCCTATCTGGCAGCACAAATCGTGGGGGCCTTGGCGGGGTTGGTTTTAACCCATGCGATGTTTGATCTGCCGCTGATCCAGACCTCTGCCCATATCCGCGGTGGTCAGGGGCAGGTTTTGGCGGAAGCTGTCGCCACCTTTGGGCTGATCTTTACGATCTTGGGCGGCATTTACGCCCGTGCCAATGTTCCCGCCTTGGTGGGCGGCTATATAACTGCCGCTTACTGGTTCACCTCGTCCACCAGTTTTGCCAATCCGATCATGCTGTTGGCGCGGTCGATGACCGATACGCCCTCGGGCATCCTCCCCGCCGCCACGCCATCCTTCTTGCTGGCCGAGGTGGTGGGCGGTGTGCTTGCCGCCCTTTTGGCGGGCTGGTTGTTTGCCAAGGACGCCTGAATAATAAGAAAAACCCCCGGCCTTGCGGACGGGGGTCAATCGGGTGGGCCCCGTTTCACAACGGCTGCCCCAGTGTTCGCTGCGTCGGCCTTTGCTCAAGACCAGCGAGGTTCAAGCCTAAGCTTAAACGCCGCCTTCACGCTGAAGCTTCTTGCGCGCAAGTTTCCTTGCACGGCGAACGGCTTCGGCTTGCTCGCGCGCTTTTTTGACGGAGGGCTTCTCGAAATGTTGCTTAAGCTTCATTTCGCGGAACACGCCTTCGCGCTGCAGCTTTTTCTTGAGAGCCCGAAGGGCTTGCTCGACGTTGTTGTCACGGA
>CANIKY010000070.1 GCA_947468085.1 Paracoccaceae bacterium
CCAAAGCCGGCATGGGCGAATGGCTGGACGGATTGCAATCAGTCACCTTCCACAACAAACTCGGCTCGCAAGCCGACCGCATCGCCCGCATCGCGGCCCTTGCGCGCCATATCGCGCCCTTGGTCGGTGCCGATGCCGATGTGGCGCACAAAGCCGCCAGCATCACCAAAGCCGACCTGCGCAGCGCCATGGTCGGCGAATTCCCGGAACTGCAAGGGCTGATGGGCATGTACTACGCCCGCGAGGCTGGCCTCCCCGAAGCCGTGGCCAAGGCCGCGCGCGACCACTACTCCCCCCTCGGCCCCACCGACACTGTCCCCGCCGACCCCGTGTCTGTCGCCGTGGCGCTGGCGGATAAGATCGACACGCTGACAGGCTTTTGGTGGTTTGATGAGAAACCAACGGGCTCTAAGGACCCGTTCGCGCTACGCCGTGCGGCCCTCGGTGTAATCCGTTTGATATTACAAAATAATGCGCGATTGGCACTTAATGCTCTGGTCATGAAAGCCTTTTCGAGGCTTTTCCAGCAGCTGCAGGTCAGTGCCATCCAAGCAAAGCGAGAAGAACTTGACGATCTTGCGTCGCTTCCCGCAGACTTGGCAGATGAAGCGATTTTAAGAGAGGAAGGTCGCGCAATTCCCGACGATGAAGAACGCGAACCAAATCTCGGCCGATACGAAACGCACGCTCTTGCCAAAACGCAGGACCTCCTCTCCTTCTTCCACGACCGCCTCAAAGTCTTTCTCAAAGACCAAGGCCTGCGGCACGACCTGATCGACGCCTGCCTTGCCATGCCCGGCAATGACGACCTGACCCTGCTGGTCAACCGCGCCCAAGCCCTTGCCGCCTTCCTGAAAACCGAAGACGGGCCGAACCTTTTGGCAGGCTTCAAACGCGCCAACGCCATCCTCACCCAAGCCGAGGCGAAAGACGGTGTGGAATACTCCTACGGGGCTGATATCAAATTCGCCGAAACCGATATCGAACGCGCCCTTTTCGCGGCCCTTGACCGTGCCGAGGCCGCCATCACCCCCGCCGTAAAAGCCGAAGATTTCGTCGCCGCCATGTCCGCCATGGCCACTCTGCGCGCGCCGATTGATGCCTTCCTTGATGCCACGCAAATCAACACCGACAACCCGATCTTGCGCCGCAACCGCCTGAACCTGCTCCACCGCATCCGCGCCATCTGCTCGGGCGTGGCCGATCTGACCAAAGTCGAAGGCTAACCCCCCGCGCCCCCCTTTCATATGTGCCCAAATATCCCACGGGGGTGCGGGGGTGTGAAACCCCCGCTCTTAGGCCGCGGGTGCGGGGGTGTGAAACCCCCGCTTCTTGGCGCGGGTGCGGGGGTGTGAAACCCCCGCTCTTGGCCGCGGGTGCGGGGGTGTGACACGCCTGCGGGTTTCGGGCACACCCCCTTGCCCCCTGTGGGCCAAATACCACATCCCACCAAAGCCTTAGCCGCAGCCCTTGCACCAAAGCGCACAAGGTATATCCTGTACGACAAACGAAAGGCGCTGCAGTGCACAACTCTACCGAATATGCAGAAATCACCCCCACCGCCCAGATGAAGGCTGATGCTTATGGCTGGCGCGCAAAATGTTTGCAGCGCTTGATCCGGCTGGACCTGCCTGTGCCCAAGACCGTGGCCCTGCCCTCTGCCACCGTGCGCGCCATAGCGCAGGGCACTGCGGTGGATACCAGCGCCATTCTGGCCCATTTCGGGGATATGCCGCTGGTTTCGGTGCGCCCTTCGCCCGCCAATCCCAACTGGGGCGGGCCGGGCACGCTGCTGAATGTCGGCATGAACGCCGCCCGCCACCGCACCTTGTGCGACACCCACGGCCAGCCCGCCGCCGATGCGCTGTATCTGCGCTTTGTTCAAGCCTATGCCACCCATGTGGCCCGCCTTGACCCCGACCTTTTCGCCCCCAGCCCAAACAAGGCCGAGGCCCTGCGCGAAGCCCTGCGCACCTACGAGCGCGAGATGGACGAACCCTTCCCGCAAGACCCCGCCCGCCAACTGACCGAAGTCTTGCGCTCGATGGCCCGCGCGTGGGAGGGGACATCCGCCCGCCTTTTGCGCCAAGCCAAAGGCGCACCCGAGGCGGCAGCCTTGGGGCTGGTGGTACAAACCATGGCCCAAGGCATCGGCCAAGGCCTGTCAGGCGCAGGCGTCATCCAGTTTGTCGACCCTATCACCGGCCAACCGCAAATCATTGGCCGCTATCTTGGCCAAGCCCAGGGCCGTGCCGCGCTGAAGGAAACCGATGCGCTGTATCTTACACGCGATGAACGGGGGCCTTCGCTAGAAGACCTCTCGCCCAAGATTTTCGCCGATCTCAAAGCCTATGGCACCGCCTGCCGCGCGAAGTTGCGCGAAGAGATGCAGATCGAATTCACCATCGAAGACGGCAAGCTGTCGGTGATCGACGCTGTCAAAGTCCCCCGCTCTGCCCGCGCGGGCCTGCGCATTGCGGTGGCCTTGGCCGATGACAGCATCATCACCCAGAACGAGGCCATCTTGCGCGTCGAACCGCGCAGCCTGACCGAGCTTTTGCACCCCCAAGTCGACCCCCGCGCACCGCGCGATGTGCTGGCCAAGGGGATCGCGGCCTCTCCGGGGGCGGCCACGGGGCGGATCGTGTTTTCTTCGGCTGCAGCCCAAGCCCATGCTGCGCGCGGCGAGGCCTGTATTCTGTGCCGCCGCGAGACAGAGCCGGAAGATATTCGCGGCATGAACTCTGCCGCCGGTGTCTTGACCGAACGCGGCGGCACCACCAGCCATGCCGCCGTGATCGCACGGGGCTTGGGCGTGCCCTGTGTGGTGGGGGCATCCGGCTTGCGGCTGGATGCGAAAGAGAAAAAGATCACCGTGGCCGATGGCCGTGTGCTGATGGAAGGCGACCAGATCACGGTTGATGGCACCACGGGCGAAGTTCTGTTGGGCAGCGCCGTTTTGCTGGCAGCAGCCCTAGACGATGCCTTTCGCAAGCTGCTGTCTTGGGCTGACGACGTGCGCGACATCGGCGTGCGCGCCAATGCCGACACGCCCGCCGATGCCATCACCGCGCGGCGGTTCGAGGCGCAGGGCATTGGCCTTTGCCGCACCGAGCATATGTTCTTTGACGAAGACCGCCTTGTCGTGATGCGCGAGATGATCTTTGCCGGCACCCCGCAAGATCGCGCCGCAGCCCTCGCCCGCCTGCTGCCCATGCAACGCGCCGATTTTGTGCAATTGTTCTCGATCATGCAGGGCCTGCCCGTCTGCATCCGCCTGTTTGACCCGCCGCTGCACGAATTCTTGCCGCAAAGCCGCGAAGGGCTGCGCGAGTTGGCTGAGGCCCTTGACCGCCCCCTGTCCGAAGTGATCCGCCGGGCCGAGGCTTTGTCAGAAGCCAACCCCATGCTGGGCATGCGCGGCGTGCGCTTGGGCGTGGTGCTGCCCGAAATCTACGACATGCAAGCCCGCGCCATTTTTGAGGCAGTGGTGGACATGGCCAAGCAGGGCTTTGCCGTGGTGCCAGAAATCATGATCCCGCTGGTGTCTGCGCGGCGCGAGGTGGAGCTGGTCAAGACCAACATCGACGCCGTAGCCGCCGCCGTGCGCATCAAATCCGGCACGAGTTTCGACTATAAACTGGGTGTGATGGTCGAAACCCCCCGCGCCGCGCTGCGCGCGGGCGAGATCGCCCAGCATGCGGCGTTCTTGTCGTTTGGCACTAATGACTTAACGCAGATGACCTATGGCCTGTCGCGCGATGACGCGGGGCGCTTTATGTCGACCTATGTGCAACAGGGCGTTTTTCCAGAAGACCCATTCTTGTCGCTAGACATCGACGGGGTGGGCGAATTGCTGCACATCGGGGCAGAACGGGGCCGGCGCACACGCGCAGACTTGACCCTGTCAATCTGCGGCGAGCATGGCGGCAACCCCGAATCGATCGATTTCTGTCGCAAAGCGGGCTTTGATTATGTCTCTTGTTCACCCTATCGGGTGCCTTTGGCACGGCTTGCGGCGGCCCATCTGGCTTTGGCAGATTTGAACCCATAGGGCGAATATTGCGCAAGATCATTGCGTTGCTGATTGTTCTTAGAATGGAAACGGCGGATTTCCGCGCAAATTTACCAAGAATATGTGACAATTTTGCCGTTCCGGTAGACCGATCCGGCTTTGTTGTCTAGCCCGACACCTCGCTTACCGGGGGCCTACACGGCTTTTGGTTCGCTTTTGGAAACAACCGGGAACATAAGACAATGCGCTTGCCCCTTTGCCGGACCTTGGCCCTCATGGCCGTGTGTGTCCTCACAGGTGCTGCCTCAGCCGATGTGATGGTCAGCCAATCGAACTCTCCAAGCCTTGCGCTCGGGGCAGAATTCCGCTCGTTGCTTGGGGCGGAACATAGTACAGTAAACGCTTTGCAAGAGAATGAACTGGCGGCTTTGGCCAAGGGAGAGGCGGCCGAAGTGGCAGCGCACCCTGCGACCAAGGCCCCGCCCTATAGCGACGACTGGCTGGCCAGCCAGCCTGCGCCCAAAGGCGATGCCCAGTGGGAATGTTTGCGAAGTGCTTTGTATTTTGAAGCGCGCGGCGAAACCATCAAAGGCCAGTTTGCCGTGGCCGAGGTGATCTTGAACCGCCGCGATGCGGTGGGCTTTCCCAAAACCATCTGCAGTGTGGTGCGTCAAGATGGCGCGGGTACCTGTGCCTTTTCGTTTACATGCGACGGGGTGTCAGACCAAATGCGCGACCAAACAGCCATAGATCGGGCAGGCAAAATCGCCCGTGTGATGCTGGACGGCGCGCCGCGCCCGCTGACGGCGGGGGCCACCTTCTTTCACAGCCAAGATGTCAACCCAAAGTGGCACAACCTGACCAAGACTGTCTCGATCGGGGCCCATCTGTTCTACCGCATCACCCTGTAAGGTCGCGCGCCTTGCACAGGCGGTCGGGTTCGGGCAGATCAGGCTTAGGGTCAGACGCTAATCTGTGCCTGTTCCAAGTGGAGGGGCCTTGTGACCTCTGACATCCGCCTCGCCTTTGCCCATCCTGAAGAGCGCAGCCTGGCCTCAGCCAGTGCCGACCCGCGCGATCGTATTTCTTTGCGCGACCACATGGTCGAGGTGGACATCGGCGCTTTCCAAAAAGAGCGCGGCCACACGCAGCGCATCTTGTTTAACATCGTGGTCGAGGTGCGCCCTGCCCCGCAGCCTTTGAACGACGATGTCGACCGCATCCTATCATATGATCGGTTGACCGAAGCCATCGCCACGGAACTGGCGGCCGAACGTTTGAACCTGCTGGAAACCTTGGCCGAGCGGGTGGCCGAACGCATTCTGGCCGAACCCCAAGCCATGCGCGCCTTTGTGCGGATCGAAAAGCTGGATGTTGGCCCCTATAAGTTGGGGGTCGAAATTGTCCGCTCGCGTGCCGAGACAGCCGTGCGGGTCGTGGGCCAAGACGGGCTGGAAGCAGCCTTGCATCCCTTGGTGATCTTTTTGGACAATGCCACACTCGCGGCACCCGACCTGTCGGCTAAACTTGATGCTTGGGCCGCCACTGGCTTGCCCGTGATCTTGACCCTTGGCCTGCCCGACCTGCCTAGGCCGCAGACCGGCCATAAGCCCACCCAGCGCAGAGTTGACCTGTTGGCCATCGAGCAAAACGCCTGGGCCTTGGCCGCGCGCGACCCGCGCTGCGTGGTGATGCAAACCCGCACCGAGATTGACTGGGCCATCAAACGCCGCCAGATGATGGTCTGGGCCCCCTCCAAAATGGTGCTGGATGCCACCGACGGCCCGCAAGCCCGCGACGCCGTGGGGTTGGCCCTGTGGCTGGCAGAAACCATGGCGGCCACGCGGTTGATTGTTCACGGGCCTGTGACACTTCCGGCAGGAAGCCGCGTGCCGGTGCAACAGGGGTAAGTCAGGCCCTTGCTGGACGCCGGTTTGCACTTTATCGGGCACAGGTAGGGCTGATCCCAAGCTGGGAGTTTTGCCCCCAGACCCTCGCAGGATATCTGGGCACATAGGAAAGACGATTTCGTGGCAGATTATCTGCGTCCCATCGCAATGAGCGACCCGGCCCGCCCCGAGAGCGCCTTGCCCTTGGCGGGGGGATCATGCTGGTTTGACAGGGTCGAGATTTTGTCGCGCACAACAGTTCCCCGCGTGGTTGGCATTGCAGATGTGCCAAAGGCCGATCTGGCGCGCCTTTCGGCGGCGCGGCCAAATTTTGGCCGTTTGGCCATGACACCGCCCCGTATCATGGGGATTTTGAACATCACGCCAGACAGCTTTTCCGATGGGGGTTTGTTTTTGCGCCCCGAAGCCGCCGTGATGCGGGCCCGTCTGATGGCGGCGGGGGCCGATATGATCGACATCGGTGGCGAAAGCACGCGGCCCGGCGCTGTCGAGGTGGAGATCGCTGAAGAAATCACCCGCACCGCACCGGTGATTGCAGCGCTGCGCGAAGGCGGGTTGGACCTGCCCTTATCAATTGACACCCGTAAGGCCGCCGTGGCGCAAGCCGCCCTGCAGGCGGGGGCCTCTTGGGTCAATGACGTCACAGCCTTGCGGTTTGACACAGCGATGGCGGGTTTGGTGGCCGCGCAAAACGTCCCCGTCATCTTGATGCATTCGATAGAAACGCCCGCAACCATGCAGGCCGACCCTGTCTATGACGATGTTTTGTTGGACGTCTACGATGCGCTGGCCTCTCGCGTGGCAATGGCCGAGGCCGCAGGCATTGGACGGGCCAATATTGCCATCGACCCCGGCATCGGCTTTGGCAAGACGCTGGCCCATAACTTGGCCTTGTTGCAACGCCTCAGCCTGTTTCACAACCTTGGCCTGCCGGTTCTTTTGGGTGCATCGCGCAAAAGGTTCATCGGCACCATCGGCCACGAAGCAGAAGCTGCCCGCCGGATGCCAGGCTCGCTGGCAGTCGCCTTGTGGGGCGTATCGCAAGGCGTGCACATGATCCGCGTGCATGATGTGGCCGAAACCCGCCAAGCCCTGTCTTTGTGGCAAGCCACCACCCAAGGAGCCACCCTATGACCCGCAAGCTTTTTGGCACCGACGGGGTGCGCGGCCGGGCCAATACCTATCCCATGACAGCCGAGATGGCCTTGCGCCTAGGTGCCGCCGCTGGCCGCTATTTCCGGCGCGAGGGCAGCGCTGGCCACCGCGTGGTCATCGGCAAAGACACGCGCCTGTCGGGCTATATGCTGGAAAACGCGCTGACGGCGGGCCTGACCTCGACAGGCATGAATGTGCTTTTGCTGGGGCCCGTGCCCACACCTGCGGTAGGCTTTCTGACCCGATCCATGCGCGCCGATCTTGGCGTGATGATCAGCGCCTCGCATAACCCACACGAGGACAACGGCATCAAGTTCTTTGGCCCTGACGGGTTCAAACTGTCAGACGAGGCCGAGGCCGAGATCGAAGCCATCGTGCAAGGCGATATCACCCCCGCAGACCCCGCCCTGATCGGCCGCGCACGTCGCATCGACGATGGCCGCGGCCGTTATCAGGAATTTGTCAAAACCACCTTCCCCGCAGGCCTGCGTCTTGACGGGCTGAAAGTCGTGATCGACTGCGCCCATGGAGCCGCCTACAAAGCCGCCCCCGAGGTGCTTTGGGAATTGGGCGCTGAGGTCATCGCCGTGGGCGTCAGCCCCAATGGCACCAATATCAACGATCAGGTCGGCTCCACCCATACCAAGGCCGCAGCCGAGGCCGTGCTTGCCCACGGCGCGCATCTGGGCATCAGTTTGGACGGCGACGCTGACCGCGTGATGATTTTGGACGAAACCGGCCGCGTGGCGGACGGTGACCAGATCATGGCCCTGCTGGCGAACCGTTGGGCGCAAGAGGGGCGGCTGAAAGGCGGCACTTTGGTCGCCACCGTCATGTCAAACCTTGGGCTGGAACGCTTCCTTACCCACCAAGGGCTTAAGCTGGAACGCACCGCCGTGGGCGACCGCTATGTGGTGGAAGCCATGCGGCGCGGCGGTTGGAACCTGGGGGGCGAGCAATCGGGCCATATCGTGATGACCGACTATGCCACCACCGGCGATGGCCTGATCGCGGGCCTGCAATTTCTGGCTGAAATGGCGCGCACCGGCCAACCCGCCAGCCGCCTTGTTGACCAATTCTCAACCGTGCCGCAACTGTTGCAAAACATCCGCTACCCTGCCGGCTCAAATCCGCTGAACGTCGCAGATGTGCAAACCTGCATCACCGCCAACGAACAGCGCATCTTGGGCAAAGGCCGCATCCTCATTCGCAAATCCGGCACCGAACCACTTATTCGTGTTATGGCAGAATGCGAAGATCCAGACCTTTTGGCCGATGTCGTGCAAGACATCGTCATGGCTGTCAAAAAGGCCACGTTGGAATTCGGTTAAGCCCTTTACTAAGGTCTCAATACTCGCTGGCGCTTTCAGCAGCGAGAAAGCCTCCCAAACTATCGCCACAGGGACGCGGCGGCCCCGAAATGGGGGCCGCCAAGCCTTAGCCTACGTGATAAAGGCTTGCGAACAGACGCGGATCTAGGCTTTCAGCGGCAAAGGTCGGGCCTTCGGTCAAAACCGATACGGCGTCATGGCTGTGCAGGCTTTCTTGGTGGCTGGCCACAATGCGAAAATCGCGGATGCGCTCGTCGCCTTGCAGGGCCAGACAAAAGCTGCGCGCGGCGTCTTCGACGAAGATGGGGTTGGCGGCGTTCAACTCGGCAAAGGCTTGCTCGTCCTCGCGCTTGACCATGACTTGGGTTTCGGTGGGCACGGCGGCGCGGGCGATCTCGATCAGGTCTTCAAACCACAGCACGCCATTTCCCACCACTTCAACCGAGATGCGCGCGACAGAGCGTTGCGAATGGGGTGTGGCCAGTTGACCGCGCGTGCGCCGCGCATGTTCAGACAGTTCCAACGAACAGGGGCAGGTCGAGGAATAGACAAAATCCAGATGGATGATTTGCTTGCGCACCCCAGCCGTATCCACCAGTTCCAGCGCAATATCGTAATACTGCCAGCCCGTCAGGCCAGAGCGCAGCGAGCCCACCTTGACCGGAAAGGAAAACCGCATCTGGATGCGCGCATCAAACGAGCCCAGATCGCGCTTATAATCTTCCAACGCATGTTCGATAACATGGAAGCTAAAGTCACGCTCGGCATGGGCGTAAAATGACCGCATGATGCGGCTCATGTTGATGCCCTTCTTTTCAGCCTCTAGGCTGACCGTGCCCGTTACCGAAGTTTCCAACATCACCTCACCCGCATCGCGGGTGTGATACCGGATCGGCAGGCGGAAGTTGGAAATGCCCACATGCTGGATCACCTGCTTGGCCCCAACGATCAGGCTAGATGGACCATTTTGCAAATCGGGCAGGCTGTCTTTATACACGTCATCGACCAAAAACGCCTGCGGATAGGCGCGGTTCAAGACCGGATAGCCCGCCCCCACCAAAGCGCCCAAAGCCGGATCTAAATCCACAATATCAGCGGCCGAAGACCTATCGGCCCAAAGTTTCAGCACAGCCAAAGCTGCCTCTGCCTCGTCACGGCCGGGCTTACGGTCGAGTTCGGGGTCATAGATATTCATGGCAGCGTTTCCTTGTGCGATGGGTCGCAATTTCAGGACTATAAGGCAAATTCCCCAAATCCCCAACCTCTTCGAAGTTAGTACGATTTACCCCCGAGGCTAGATCAACCGCACAGGGAATTTGCAGCCCGCGCGGGGTGGTTTGCCGCAGGTCCTAACCCGCCATAGCATCCAAAGCGACCTGAAGGTCGCCGATCAGATCGCGGGGGTCTTCCAAGCCCACCGACAGGCGGATCAGGCCGGGGGTGATGCCCAGTTTGTCCTTTAGCGGTTGGGGCAGGCGTTGGTGGGTGGTGGTCGTGGGATGCGTGGCGATTGATTTGGCATCCCCTAGGTTGTTGGAAATCTTGATGATCTTCAGCGCGTTCATAAAGCGAAACGCTGCCTCTTTGCCGCCCTTCAGATCAAAGGCCACCAAAGTCCCGCCCGAGCCCATCTGCGCCATAGCCAGATCATGCTGGGGATGGCTGGGAAGTTCGGGATAGATCACCTTCGCAATACGCCCGTCTCCCTCTAGCGCTTTGGCCACCATCAAGGCGCTGTCGGCCATAGCGCGGCAGCGCAGGTCTAGCGTGACCATGCCGTTGAGCATCAACCACGCCGTAAAGGGCGAGATCGACCCGCCGGTGTGCTTCATATAGGGTTCCAGCACCTTGCGAATGAACGCGCTCGTCGCGCAAACAACGCCCCCCAAAGCGCGGCCCTGCCCGTCGATGTGTTTGGTGGTGGAATAGACGATCACATCCGCGCCCTGTTCGACCGCTTTGGAAAAGATCGGCGTGGCAAAAACATTATCCACCACAACCAAAGCCCCGACCGCATGGGCGATGTCTGAGACGGAGCGAATATCGACCAGCTCTAGCGTGGGGTTTGACATCGACTCGAAAAACACCGCCTTGGTGCCGGGGGTAACTGCCGCGCGCCATTGGTCCAAATCGGCCCCGTCGACAAAGGTTACGCGCACGCCGTAGCGTGTCAGCACCTCTTCAAGCACATACAGGCAGGACCCGAACAAGGCGCGCGACGAGACGATATGATCGCCCGCCCGCAGCATCGCCATCAACACCCCCGACACCGCCGCCATCCCCGAGGCCGTGGCAAAGGCGTCTTCGGTGCCTTCCAGACTGGCAATACGCTCTTCAAACATCCGTGTGGTCGGGTTGCCGTAGCGGGCATAGATGAACTCATCCTCGCCCGCTTTGATAAACCGCGCCTCAGCACTTTCGGCATCGGGATAGACAAAGCCTTGGGTCAGAAAAATCGCCTCGGCCATCTCGCCATATTGGCTGCGACGACTGCCCTCGTGGACAAGCTTGGTGCGGGTGTTCCAGTCTTTGGTCATCTGATGCCTTCTGCGCGCGAAGATTGCGAACCGGAAAAGCAAAGGCCCAGCGCGGGGCCTTGACCTTTTTAGCGGAGGTTTAACGTGGCCCGCAATCCGGTAACAAATCGCCACGCAGCGCTTTTAGCAATGCGACAGCGGCAGGTCAACGCCAAGGTCACGATTTGGGCGCATCGTCCTTGGGCAGACCATAGCGCTCTAGCACCTTGGCCTGTGTCAGCAAAAAGGCGAACATGGCCAGCGTTAAGCCCACGGCTTTGAAGGCCACCCATGTGCCATCGCTAAAGTTGCGCCAGACGATTTCATTAGCCCCAGCCAGAACGATAAAAAACACCGCAATCCGGCGGGTCAGGATCATCCAGCCTTCCATCTGCATCGGAATGGCCTCGCCCATCACAAGGCGCAGGTAAGATTTGCCCTGTAACAGGCCAACCCCAAGGGCTGCGGCAAAAAAGACGTAAATGATCGTGGGCTTCATCTTGATGAAATGCGCGTCGTTGAACCACACGGTCAAGCCGCCCATGAACAGCACCACAACCAGCGTCATGATCTGCATGGCGGCGATCTTGCCTGTCAGCCGCCACAGGGCAAGGATTGAGGCGGCAAAGATCACGACAAACACCGCGGTCGAGACGATGAACCCCGAATAGGTCTGCCCGCCCAAGGTGACGCTTTTGTCCTTCAAAAGCCAGTAGCCCAGCAAAAACAGCACCAAAGGCCCATATTCCAGCGCCAGTTTAAGGCGGTTGTCATAGGGTTTGGCCCCTTTGTCTGCGAAATTCGTCATGCCGCCCCCTCCATCACCACAGCGCCCAAGGCAATCAACCCCATCAACAGCCCACGCACCAGCCCCACCTTCTCGCCCAAAACCCACCACCCAATCAAGGCCGCAAATACGGTCGAGGTTTCACGCAAGGCCGCAGCCATCCCCACAGTGTCAAGCCGTGTGGCCACCATGACAGAGCCAAAGGAAAACAGCGCGACAAAAGCCCCCAAAACCCCACGCCGCAACAAGGGGCCGTAGCGATAGGCGGGCAGGCCCGACCAGCGTTTATAGGTGATGATGGGAATGAATATGCCATCAAACATGAAAAACCACGCCAAAAACGTGAAAGGATCCGCCGTGGCCCGAATGCCCCAAGCGTCAAAGGTCGTATAGGCCGCCACAAACCCGCCCGTGATCAACGCCAAGCCCAAGGCGGGCAGCAAGCTTGCCGCCTGCGCGCCCAATTGCCACAGCGAATGGCCCGCAAGCCCCAAAATCCCCGCGACCAGCAAGGCCAGCCCCAGCCATTGCCCCGTCCCGAAATGCTCACCAAACACCAACCCCGCGAAAAGCACAGTGACAAACGGCCCGGTGCCACGCACGACCGGATACACCACGGTATAAGGTGCGCGGTCATAGGTCATGGCTTGCACGATCTTGTAACCCGCGTGCAGCAAAAAGGCCCCCGCAAAGATCGGCCACATATGCGGTTCTGGCCACGGCACGACAAACAGCGCCAAGGGGGCCGCAATCACCCCATAGCTGGCATCAATCGCCGCCCGCGTCACCCAAGGATCATCGCGCCCCTTTTGCAGCGCCCCGAACAAGGCGTGCAACACCGCCGCCAGCAAGGCCAGCCCAATGGCCAGCCGATGTCCGGCGGGTGTTCCCACCATGGAAAGCAAAGTGGCTGTCATGGGGCTTAGGCGTCCCGCCCGACCAGCGCATTGGCGAAATCTTGCGGGTCAAAGGGGGAAAGATCGTCAATCTGCTCGCCCACACCGATGGCATGGATCGGCAGGCCAAATTTATCGGCCAAAGCCACCAGCACCCCACCGCGTGCCGTGCCGTCCAGTTTGGTCATCACAAGGCCCGACACATCCGCGATTTTGGAAAAAATCTCGACCTGAGTCAGCGCGTTCTGGCCTGTGGTGGCATCCAGCACCAACAGCGTGTTGTGCGGGGCCGAGGGGTCTTTTTTGCGCAACACGCGCACGATCTTGGCCAGTTCCTCCATCAGGTCGGCACGGTTTTGCAAGCGGCCTGCGGTGTCGATCAGCAAAAGGTCAGCGCCCTCGGCCTGCGCTTTGGTCAGGGCATCAAAGGCAAGGCTGGCAGGGTCAGAGCCTTCCGGCGCGGTCAGCACCGGCACGCCCGCACGCTGGCCCCAGATTTGCAACTGTTCCACCGCAGCAGCGCGAAACGTGTCGCCCGCCGCAATCACCACCGACTTACCCGCCGCCTTAAACTGCGAGGCAAGTTTGCCAATCGTTGTCGTCTTGCCCGACCCGTTCACCCCCACCACCAACACCACCTGCGGCTTTTGCGCATAAATGGGCATAGGGCGTGCGACGGGTTCCATAATGCGGGCGATCTCGGCGGCGAGCGCTTCTTTCAGGTCCAAGGCCGAAATCCGCTTGCCAAAGCGCCCTTCGGCGATGTTGGCGGTGACGCGCAGCGCCGTGTCCACCCCCATGTCAGACCGGATGAGCAGCTCTTCCAAGCTTTCCAGCATGGCGTCATCCAGCACGCGGCGGCTTTCATCGCGCCCCAGCAGACGGCCCAGTAGGCTTGGCTTTTCGGGGGCTGGTGCCGCATCATCTGGCGGGCCGGAAACCAAATCCTCCAACCCCGCGCCGATCTTGTCGGAGGAGCGAAACATCTTGTCGCGCAGTTTTTTGAAGAACGACATGGCAAGCCCTTTTGTTTGTCTTCACCTAAGCCGCACGCCGATAGGATGCAAGGACCAGCGCCCTAAGCCACGGTGTTAGAAAAGAGAACCTTGGGTGGGTTTATGATCGGTGGGTTTGGCTTTCTTTTGCAGCGTTTTCGGCGTCATGCGGCCATCGTGAAATTCCAACTCCAGCACTTGGGCGGCTTCGGCCTGATCTTTGCCCGTCACCACCGCCCCGTCGCCCCAAACCACCGCATAGCCGCGACGCAGGGTTTCGCCGTAGCCTAAGGTTTGGCGCGTGCGGTCCAAAGCGTCTAGCCGCAAGGTCAAGTCGCCCAAGCGTTTGGGCAGGGCAGCGTTCAGACGGATCGACAGGGCTGTTAGCTGGTCTTGATGCTTTGCGATGTCGCGGGCGGAGGTGGCGATCAACCGCGCCAAGGCAGGCGCAAGGCGCGAGGCCCATTTGTCCAACGCGTTATGAGCACGTTCCAACCGCAGGTCGGCACGCAGGTTCAAGGTGGTTTGCGCTTGCCCCAAAGCAGTGCGGCGGCTTTGCAGCAGGTTGGACAGGATCGCAGGGCGCAAGGGGGCACCAAGGGTTTCAAACCGCGCCCTCTTGCGCGCTGTGGCCAGCGACAGCGCCCCGCCTAAACGTTGGGAAGCCGCATCAAAGCGCTGGCGCGGGGCTGACAGCAGCGCATCCAGCCGTGGCAGGGCACGGCCCAGATCGCGCAGGCGCTGATCGCGCCGATCCAGCGTGGAACGCCAGCCGCGCATCTGGCGGGCCGACAGGTCGGCCACACTCGCCAAAAGATCGGCGCGCACAGGCACGGCCATTTCCGCCGCTGCCGTGGGTGTGGGCGCGCGCAGGTCGGCGGCATAGTCGATCAGGGTGGTGTCAGTTTCATGCCCCACCGCCGAGATCAGCGGAATCTGCGAGGCGGCGGCAGCGCGCACCACGATTTCTTCGTTAAAGCCCCACAGGTCTTCAAGACTACCGCCACCGCGGGCCACGATGATCAGATCGGGGCGCGGAATGGGGCCACCCGCGACGATGGCGTTAAAGCCGCGAATGGCACCGGCCACCTCTGACGCGCAAGCTTGGCCCTGCACGGCCACCGGCCAGATCAGCACATGACGCGCAAAGCGGTCGCGCAGGCGGTGCAAAATGTCGCGGATCACAGCGCCTGAGGGCGAGGTGACAACGCCAATCACCTGCGGCAGATAGGGGATGGGCTTTTTGCGCGCAGGGTCAAACAGACCTTCGGCCCCTAGGGCCGCTTTGCGCTTTTCCAGCATGGCCATCAAAGCGCCCGCGCCTGCCGGAGCCACATCTTCCACGATCATCTGGTATTTTGACTGGCCCGGAAAGGTGGTCATCCGTCCGGTGGCCACCACCTCCATCCCCTCTTCGGGGCGGACCTGCATTTTGGCGACTTGGCCCCTCCATGAAATCGCCGCAATCACGTTGCGGTCGTCTTTGAGGTCAAAATACAAATGCCCCGAGGCGGGGCGCGACACGCGGCCCACCTCGCCGCGCAGGCGGATCAGGCCAAACTCGCCCTCGACCACGCGTTTGACCGCGTTGGACAGTTCCGAAACGGTGTATTCCGGGCTATTGCCGGGCCCTGGGACGGGATCGTCGTCTTCAAACAAAGCCATGGTTGCCTCCCCTGCCCGCCCACCTTATGACGCGGGGGGGCAAAGGCCAAGCGGGGGCAGCGGTGAACATCCTAATCTTAGGCGGCGGCGGGCGCGAACATGCTTTGGCTTGGGCGATCAAGCAAAACCCCAAGACCGACCGGCTGATCGTGGCCCCTGGCAATGCTGGGATTGCGATGCTGGCTGAATTGGCCGATCTGGATGTGCTTGACAGCACTGCCGTTGTGGCCTTTTGCGCCGAAAACGCGGTGGATTTCGTGATCGTCGGGCCAGAGGCGCCCTTGGCCGCAGGGGTCGCAGATGCCACACGCGCGGCGGGGATTTTGACCTTTGGGCCAAGTGCGCAGGCGGCACGGCTGGAAGCGTCTAAAGCCTTCACCAAGGAAATCTGCGACGCGTGCCGCGCCCCCACCGCCGCCTATGCCCGCTTTACCAATGCCGCCCCCGCCCGCGCCTACATCGCAGCCAAGGGTGCGCCGATTGTGGTGAAAGCAGACGGCTTGGCCGCAGGCAAAGGTGTCATCGTGGCCATGACCGAGGCCGAGGCGCTGGACGCCATTGACGACATGTTCGGCGGCGAATTTGGCGCGGCAGGGGCCGAGGTGGTGATTGAAGAGTTTATGCAAGGCGAGGAAGCCTCGTTCTTTATCCTCACCGATGGTGTCACAGCCCTGCCCTTTGGCACAGCGCAAGATCACAAGCGCGTGGGCGACGGCGACACCGGCCCCAATACCGGCGGCATGGGGGCCTATTCGCCTGCACCGGTGTTGAGCCAAGCAATCCAAGACCAAGCCATGGCCGAGATCGTTCTGCCCACCATCGCCGAAATGGCGCGGCGCGGCACGCCCTATCAG
>CANIKY010000071.1 GCA_947468085.1 Paracoccaceae bacterium
ACCTTATGACGCGGGCTGACAAAGGCCAAGCGGGGGCAGCGGTGAACATCCTAATCTTAGGCGGCGGCGGGCGCGAACATGCTTTGGCTTGGGCGATCAAGCAAAACCCCAAGACTGACCGCTTGATCGTGGCCCCGGGCAATGCAGGAATCGCAATGCTGGCCGAAGTTGCCGATCTGGATGTGCTTGACAGCACCGCCGTCGTGGCCTTTTGCGCCGAAAACGCGGTGGATTTTGTGATTATCGGGCCAGAGGCGCCCTTGGCCGCAGGTGTGGCCGATGCCACGCGGGCGGCAGGGATTTTGACCTTTGGGCCAAGTGCGCAGGCGGCACGGCTAGAGGCGTCCAAGGCCTTTACCAAGGAAATCTGCGACGCTTGCAAGGCCCCCACGGCCGCTTATGCTCGCTTTACCAGTGCTGCCCCCGCCCGCGCTTACATCGCAGCCAAGGGTGCGCCGATTGTGGTGAAAGCTGATGGTTTGGCCGCAGGCAAAGGTGTCATCGTGGCCATGACCGAGGCCGAGGCGCTGGACGCCATTGACGATATGTTCGGCGGCGAATTTGGCGCGGCAGGGGCAGAGGTGGTGATTGAAGAGTTTATGGCGGGCGAGGAAGCCTCGTTCTTTATCCTGACCGATGGTGTCACAGCCCTGCCCTTTGGGACAGCGCAAGACCACAAGCGCGTCGGCGATGGCGACACGGGGCCCAATACCGGCGGCATGGGGGCCTATTCGCCTGCACCGGTGTTGAGCCAAGCAATCCAAGACCAAGCCATGGCCGAGATCGTTCTGCCCACCATCGCCGAAATGGCGCGGCGCGGCACGCCCTATCAGGGCGTGCTCTATGCAGGCTTGATGATCCAAGACGGCAAAGCGCGGCTGGTCGAATACAACGCCCGCTTTGGCGACCCCGAAGCCCAAGTGCTGATGATGCGCCTTGGTGCACAAGCACTGGACCTGCTGCTGGCCTGTGCCGAAGGGCGGCTGGATCAAGCGCAGGTGAACTGGGCCGATGACCATGCGCTGACGGTGGTGATGGCGGCCAAGGGCTATCCGGGGGCTTACGCGAAAGGCAGCGAGATCAAGGGCCTGAACCGCTTGCCCGAAGACAGCCGCCACATGGCCTTTCACGCAGGTACAGTGGAACAAGACGGGCGCATTCTGGCAAATGGGGGCCGCGTGCTGAACATCACCGCGCGCGGCAACACGTTGGAAGAGGCGCGCAACCGTGCTTATGCGATGGTAGATCATCTGGATTGGCCCGAAGGCTTTTGCCGCAGCGACATCGGCTGGCGCGCGCTTTAAGCCCCACCGCTTGCCCCTGCCCCTCCTTATGTTATGAAGCAGCCGATTTTGGCCGATGCAGGGCGTAAAGATGCCAGTTCTGGTGATGAAATTCGGGGGAACCTCGGTCGCGGATCTGTCGCGCATCGAGAATGCCGCCAAAAAGGTGCAAGCCGAAGTGGCACGGGGCTATGACGTGATCGTCATCGTCTCGGCCATGTCGGGCAAAACCAATGAACTGGTCGGCTGGGTCGAGGGCACCTCGAAGCTTTACGATGCGCGCGAATATGACGCGGTGGTGGCAAGCGGTGAGAATGTCACCGCCGGGCTGATGGCGCTGCGGTTGCAAGAAATGGGCATATCGGCGCGGTCGTGGCAGGGTTGGCAAGTGCCGATCAACACCACCTCGGCCCATGCCTCTGCACGATTTGAATCGATTCCGCGGGCGAATATTGATGCCAGTTTTGAGCGCGGCTTTAAGGTGGCGGTTGTGGCAGGCTTTCAAGGCGTGTCGCCCGAAGGACGCATCACCACGCTGGGGCGCGGCGGGTCTGATACCACTGCTGTGGCCTTTGCCGCAGCCTTTGCCGCCGAGCGGTGCGATATTTATACCGATGTGGACGGGGTTTACACCACCGACCCGCGCGTATCGCAAAAGGCCCGCAAGCTTGACAAGATCGCGTTCGAGGAAATGCTGGAACTGGCCTCGCTTGGGGCCAAGGTGCTGCAAACCCGCTCAGTCGAACTGGCGATGCGCTATAAGGTGCGGCTGCGGGTGTTATCCTCGTTTGAGCATACCGACGAGAATTCTGGAACTTTGGTCTGCGACGAGGATGAAATCATGGAATCGAAAGTCGTCTCTGGCGTGGCCTTTAGCCGCGATGAAGCGAAAATGACGCTGGTGCGGGTCGAAGACCGTCCGGGCATTGCGGCCGCCATATTCGGCCCCTTGGCCGATGCGGGGGTGAATGTCGATATGATCGTGCAGAATATCTCAGAACATGATGATCCTACCGATAAACGCGCCTATACCGATATGACGTTTTCCTGCCCGACCAATCAGGTTTTACGCGCGAAAAAAGCCATCGAAGACGCCCAAGCTGCGGGCAAATTCGCCTATGCCCAGCTGATCACCGACAGCGACGTGTCCAAAGTGTCGGTGGTGGGCATTGGCATGCGCAGCCATGCTGGGGTGGCTGCGAAAATGTTCGCATCCTTGGCGGCAGAGAATGTGAATATCAAGGTGATTGCGACGTCTGAGATTAAGATCTCGGTTCTGATTGACCGCAAGTATATGGAACTGGCGGTTCAAGCCCTGCATGACGCGTTCGAGTTGGAAAAAGCCTAAGAAATTTTGTTTGGGCCGGCGTGGACGAAACCGCGCCTGCCCAAACAATTTGTGCGGTTTCACATCTGTTCATTTTTTTTGTTTGACTGTGGGGTTGCCATATAGGTGATTATCAATCCCGAATCGGGAAACTGCCAATTACGACCCAATTCATAAACCCAAGATATCAGAGGCACTTTATGCGCAACCCATTTAATTTTCACACGCTTTCCGCCCTTATACTTCTGTCATCAACCGCGTTCGCCCAAGAAGTACCCGCACGCGATGGCATGAAGCTTGACCCCACTCAAGGTCTTGAAATCGGAAAAATATACGAAGCGTGGTTGACCCCCCATCAGGAAGGCGGCGAGGAAGAAGACACCCCCGCCATGATTCCCAAGATGTTCAAATCCGTTGGCACACCGGTGCCCCGCGCTGAACGCCCCGATCGCGGCCATGGCACTTTGGCCTTCACCAAAGATCTTAGCCACGCCTATGCCCGTGTCAAAATAGCCAATGTTAAGGTCGAAGATGTGACGATGTTTCACATTCACTGCGGCAGGCCGGGGGAATTGGGGCCGATCATTGTGGATTTTTCCAACAATGTGAACCTGCAAGAGGGCTTGGCCGATGGCGAGCTTTCGGTTGAAATCACCAACAAAGACATCACCGCCGTGCTTGACCATGCCCATGGCATCGTTGGGGGCGTGACTATGGGGTGCGGCATCAATCGCGGCGATTTGGCCGCCAAAATGGTGACCGTTGCGGGCCTTGCCACTATCGCGGCAGAAGGCGAATTGTATTTCAACCTGCACACCAAAAACCAACAGTATTTTGGCGACATCCGCGGCCAACTTTGGCCTGTCAAAAAGTAACCTTGCAATAAGACAGGGGGCCGAAACAGGCTCCCTAACCCATTCAATTTTATAAGGAACTATGTTATGATGCGTTTGTTACAGCCCAGTCGCGTGATGCGCAACGACAGCCCCGCAATGCGCGGTATTTTTTGGATATTGGCCCTCGCCACGTCAGCCACACAGGTGCTGTGCGCCTTGGGTTCGGGCAACCCTGATACGGCACAACCCCTGGCCGATTGGGTCAATACCACGGCCAATCTGCTGAACATTTTGGTTGCTATTCTGGTTTTGGTGCCTGCCACACGGTTTTGGGGCGCGGTGGCTGCGGCGATCATCATGATTGTGTCGACGATCACCAATTTTCAGGTCGACGGCTATGCTTATTTCCTAAAAGTGCTGCCCTTTGATGTTTTGGCCTTTGCGCTGGCCGCCGTGGTGGCTTGGCATCACCGCGGCGATTTCAGGGCTGGTGCCTGACCTGTTGCCGACGGCTGTAATCTTAACAGCCCGAAAATCCCGCAAATACAGCCCTTTTGGCGGTTTAAATCCGCTGAAAGGGCCAATTTTGTAATCGGCATTCCCTTCGGTGCGACAATGCGTTTATAGCTTAAGCCAAGACGGCAAACCAAAGGTCAGCTATGCCCGAACGCAGTGAAAGCGACAGTCGTAAGCTTTTGCGCCGCTTGCGCGATGTGCTCAGCACACCCGCCAAGGGCCAAGACCGGCTGGACCGCATCACCCATATCATCGCCGACTCGATGGGGACAGAGGTTTGCTCGATCTACCTGTTTCGCGATGCCGAAACGCTGGAGTTGTGCGCGACAGAAGGCTTGAAGAAGGAAGCCGTCCACAAAACCCGCATGAAGCTGGGAGAGGGGTTGGTGGGCCGCGTGGCGCGTTTGGGCCAACCTGTCAACACGCCCAATGCGCCGGCCGAGAAGGGCTTTCGCTTTATGCCCGAAACCGGAGAGGAGATTTACTCTTCTTTCTTGGGCGTGCCGATCCAACGGGTGGGCGAAAAGCTGGGGGTTTTGGTGCTGCAATCCAAAGCCGCGCGCACCTACGGCGACGACGATATCGACGCCATCGAAGTGGTCGCCATGGTTTTGGCGGAGATGGCCGAGCTTGGGGCCTTTGGCAATGATGCGGGGCTTGCACTGCACCGCCAGCCCATGCTGTTTCGCGGGACGTCTGGCCAAGAAGGCGCTGCCGAAGGCCGCGTTTGGCTGCATGAACCCCGCGTGGTGGTCACCAACCCCGTCGCCGACGATCCTTTAACCGAGATCGACCGCATCCGTGATGCCGTGGGGGTCTTGCGCGTGTCGGTCGACGATCTTTTGGCCGCTGAAAGCCTTGATAAAGATCAAAAAGCCGTGCTCGAAGCCTACCGGATGTTCGCCCATTCCCGCGGCTGGCTGCGCCGGATGGAGGAAGACATCCAACGCGGCCTGTCCGCAGAGGCTGCCGTGGAAAAAGAACAATCCACCGCCCGCAACCGGCTGGAACAGGTCGAAGACGCCTATCTGCGCGAAAGGCTGCAAGATCTCGACGATCTATCCAACCGCCTACTGCGCATTCTAACCGGCCAAGGCCGCGATACGGGGGCAGATATGCCCGAAAACCCCGTGCTGGTGGCGCGCAACATCGGGCCTGCGGAGTTGCTGGAATACGGGCGCAAGCTGAAGGGCGTGGTGCTGGAAGAGGGCTCGGTTGGGTCACATGCCGCGGTGGTGGCGCGTGCACTTTCGATCCCCATGGTGATCCACGCCAAGGGCATCACCGGCGAGGCATTGAACGGCAATGCGATCCTTGTCGACGGCGACCAAGGCATTGTCCACCTGCGCGCCGAAGAGACGATTGCCCGCAGTTTTCGCGACAAAATCGCCATGCAGGCCGAGGCGCAAAAGCGCTATGCCAGCCTGCGTGACCTGCCCGCTGTCACCACCGATGGGGTGAAGATAGAATTGCTGATGAACGCCGGGCTGATGGCGGACCTGCCATCCATGGTTGGATCGGGGGCGGAAGGGGTGGGCCTATTTCGCACCGAATTGCAATTTCTGATCCGCAACAAAATGCCGCAACGGGCGGAACTGGCCACGCTTTATGGCCGCGTCATGGATGCTGCCCAAGGCCGACCTGTGGCCTTTCGCACGCTGGATATCGGGTCAGACAAGGTGCTGCCCTATATGAAACCCAATGACGAACCCAACCCCGCCATGGGTTGGCGCGCCATTCGGGTGGGGCTTGATAAGCCCGGCGTTTTGCGCATGCAGGTGCAGGCCTTGATCCGTGCGGCCAATGGCCGACCTTTGGATATCATGTTTCCCTTTGTCAGCGAGTTTGGTGAATTCAAGGCGGCGCGCAGCCATGTGCTGCGCGAGATTCACCGCGAGCGCAGTTTGGGGCATATCACCCCCGCTGATATTAAAATCGGGGCGATGCTGGAAACCCCGTCACTGGCCTATGCGCCAGACGAATTTTTCAAACTGGCCGATTTCATCTCAATCGGCGGCAATGACCTGAAACAGTTCTTTTTCGCAGCTGACCGCGAGAATGAACGGGTGCGCAAGCGCTATGATGTGCTCAATGTGTCGTTCTTAAGCTTTTTGGAACAGATCGTTGGGCGCTGTGCGCCCTTTGGCACAAAACTGTCCTATTGCGGCGAGGACGCGGGCCGCCCGGTGGAGGCCTTGGCGCTGGCGGCCATTGGCTTGCGGGTGCTATCGATGCGGCCGGCCTCTATCGGGCCCGTCAAAGCCTTGCTGCGCGCGGCAGATCTTTCAGCGGCCCGTGCAGTGATGGACGAGGCCAAGCGCGATGGATCAGAAACGGTGCGCGCGGCCTTGATGGACTATTTGGCAGACCTAGAGGGTTAGCCAAGCGCTTTGAACCGCCGTTGCCGCAGGGGGTTTCACACCCCCTTTGTTAATGTTTCAAGATGTCCACTGCGTCTCATTATCTCTTATTTAATTGATTTTTTTGTTGTGCAGAACGCTTTGGGATGCCACTATGTACCAAGATGTTAGGCTACATATGGCATACAAATGATGTTGAAATATAAAGACCTTGAGGCATTGGCAGCTCGGCAGTCGGAAGTATGGGCGCCAGACGGCACTCCCAACCTTTACGCCTTTGCGCGCTCTTCAGGACATATCACATGGGTCGTGCGAATCGTCGTCGCAGGTAAGCGAACGAATATCACAATCGGCAACTGGCCAGCAGTGAAGGCTGAGGCAGCTCGTGCCGTTGCGGCGGCTGTAAAGGGGTTGGTCAAAGCTGGACATGGAGTCCAATCGATCCGTAATGCTTTGGCGATTACTCTGGAACCACTTACTTTAACCCAGGTGGTGACCGGTGAACGTGTTTCCAGCAAGAACGCAACGCCGATCTTTGCCGAAGTGGCGACAAAATGGTTCGATGAGCATGCCAGCGGTGGGATTTCGAACGCCGACTATCGAAGGCAAGTGTTTCAGCAGGTGCGCGATTATGCCTTTCCCGCACTTGGGGAGAGGCCGGTAAATCTCATCAAACGAGCGGAAATTGTTGACGCTATACGGGATATTTGGCTGGGAAGTGAAACGGTAGGTAAACGTTTGCGCGGCAACATCGAACGTGTTTTGGACTTTGCCGTGGATCGAGGTTGGTGCGAGTATAATGCTTGTCCGCCGGTGCGTTCAATGCCGTCAAAAACGCGGACGGTGAACCATCATGTTGCTTTGCAGCCAGAACTTGCACCTGCGTTCTGGAAGTGGCTGAGCTCGGCTGCACTAAGCCCTGCGGCACGCTCTGCGTTGGCTTTGGCCCTGCTAACAGCGAAGCGAACCGGTGAAATCCGATTGATGGAATGGTCGCACCTTGACCTGGATCGGGCCATTTGGGTCACCCCTGCCGCCGGCATGAAAACTCGCAAAATGCATCGCCAGCCGTTAAGCTCAGTGGCCATCAGCGTGATTGAACGCATACGCCCGTTAACAGCAGGTGGCCAATTTGTTCTTGGCCTAAAACTGCCCCATGAAAACTTCATGATCGCGGCCATCAAGCAGTTTGACCCTGCCTTGACCGTTCATGGGTTTAGAGCGTGTCTCGGGTCTTGGATGGCCGAGAATGGGGTGCGCCAGCCCGTTGCTGATTTTATCTTGGCGCATCAGCAAAAATCTTTAGACGCGGCTTATCAACGATCTGACTTGCTGGACGAAAGACGCGACGTGCTGGGAAGGTGGGCACAATATGTCACCCAGGAGTGATCAAATTGCAGAGCTTCATTTCGCCTTTTCCATGTATGAAAAGACAAGTCATGGGGATTGGCTGGCAGGCATAATTAGATCTGGTGGTGCGACGAATATTCCATGGCCGGTAGGCTTAGCCGAAGCGCTCGCCGATCTCATTGAAAAAGCGGAGCCATGGACATCTAGAGACCAGACGCAGTCAGACGATACATGGATCTTCTATCTTTACTGGCGTGAAACGGAATATCGAACCGGTGAAAAAGGTAACAAATTCAATAAGCGGGCAATCAGAGAGATTGAGAATTGGTTTGAGGCACGAGGCACTCCAAAAGAAATCGAAACCATACGGACGAGGCTAAGATCACACTATTTGCACTGGCGTTCGTCAATATCTGAACAGAAAATTTCTGAAATGATGGACGCCGCCGGGGATGGTGAAAAAAGTTGAAACCACCATTTTGTCAATTCTGAATTGAGGCCTTAACCCAACGACATGCAACCACACCCAAAGAGGTTTAAGCATGTCTAAAGAACGCATAATCAGACTTCCCGAAGTCCTAAACCGCACTGGGCTTACCCGCGGTTCATGGTATCGGGTTCAGGCACTTGACCCTGCAGCGCCAAAGCCGGTCAAGCTCAGCGCAAGAACCATTGGATTTTTGGAAACAGAAATCGATGCGTTTATCGATCGCCTAGCCACCCAACGATAAGTGTCTGCCGACGCGATAGTGCGCGCCGACGGTTGGGTGAGATCGGGCGATCTCCTTCATGCTAGCGCAAGTCGCGGACGGCCTCAATCTTTGAGGATCTCAATGCGGAATATTGACACGAAAGACTATGCCGAGGCAGGGACTGTGTACCTTTTTGTTGGAATATCAGCGACCCAGGAACTGCCCGATTTAAATAATCAAACTGGTGAGTCCCCGCCTGGCAATCGTGTGTGCAGCCATGTCTGATGTCCGCTTCCTTATGGCGCACGGCAGTCGCCACACGCTCATTGACACGCCAGATCAGACATATCCCGGAATATCCTGGCCCGAAATTGTTCGCCTGTGCAAAGAGCCGCAGGCAAAGGATAAGGAGGCTTCGGACTTCTTCATTCCGTCAACATACCGCGACTACGACGGCCGATCGCACCAAGCTCAGCGTGAGCGTGGCGCATTCCGAATGCTTGCCATCGACATCGACCAAGGCAACCTGTCCAAGGAGGATGTCATACAGGCAGTGAGAGAGGTTCTGGGCGATGTATCAATGCTGGTCTACTCATCGTCAGGTGCAAGCGAAGATAACCGCAAATGGCGCGTCCTGCTGCCTCTGGCGACGCCCATCATCGGCGAGGAATACGAAGAGGCGCAATCCGCATTCTTCCATCTGCTGAAGCAACGCGGGATCACACCGGATGGCGCACTGGCAAGATGCGGCCAGCCAATCTATTTACCTAACGTGCCGATCAGCAAACGCTGGCCTAACCTGTCGCCTATGTTCTACGACTTCGAGATCGTGCGCGGCAGTAACGTGTTCTTGACCGACGCAAGCCCGATCATGCAAGAGGTCGAGCGGCGGCAAGAAGAACGCAGGCTGGCCCTCGAACACGCCAATCAAGAGCGGCTAGAGCGTGAACGCCAGCGGGTCGACCGATGCAAGCTGCATCCCGAAGATGTGAACCCTATTGACGCATTCAACGACGCGCACACCATCGAAGACTTATTGTTGAAATACGGTTATCGACGTCACGGTTCTTCGGCCCATTACCGATCGCGTCACCAATCGTCTGCCAGCTTCGCCACGCAAAACTTTGGCACACACTGGGTCAGCCTGTCTGGATCAGATGCCGCCGCTGGCATTGGTCGGTCAAAGTCGATGGGCGAAAACTCCTACTGCTTCGGCGATGCGTTTGACCTGTTTGTCCATTATGAACATGGGGGTGACTTCACGGCTGCCGTGCGGGCTTTCGGGCTGGAGGCCGGTTTATCTAGACGTGTGGCTTCTGCTTTGCTGCCAGATGCAGATAATGGCTCGGTAGTTGGGGTTCGGCATCCAAACATAGAAGAAATCATTCAAGATGACAAAGGCCGTCCCATTTTCTGTCACCAAACGGTTTATGCAATCCTAGTAACATATCCAGATTGGGATGGCATATTTGCCTATAATGAGTTTAGCGGCCTGATCATGCTCCTCAAGCCAGTGCCGGGCGCACGCACTCCCAAGTCTAGCTTCAAGCCACGGGCGATCAAAGACAGCGACTTCACACATGCTGTACGCTGGTTCAATGCGCACGGGTTTCCAAAGGCCAATCAAACCACCGTCACGGCTTCTGTCATTGCTGCGGCAAATGAGAACATCCTTTCGCCCGTGCGGCATTATCTTGAAGAATTGAGTTGGGATTGCATCCCGCGCGTAGGTGGGTGGCTGATCAAGTATTGTGGTGCCACGGACACAGCCTTCAACAGGGCTGTTGGTGAAAAATGGTTGATCTCAGCGGTTGCTCGAGCGTTTGATCCGGGCTGCAAAGTTGATACCGCTCTAATTTTTGAAGGAACACAGGGCGCCGGCAAGTCGGAAACCTTCCGAACATTGGCAAGCGAGGAGTGGTTTCACGATGGGCTTGGAGATTTAGGAAACAAAGACGCGTCGGCCGGCCTTAAAGGCAAGTGGATTATCGAGTTGCCGGAGTTGGCAGCGGTGCGTCGGACAGATGTCGAAAGTGTAAAAGCATTCCTGTCCCGTACCCATGAAAAATATCGGCCCCCCTATGGAAATGTTGAAGTAATAGAACCGCGTCGTTGCGTATTCGCAGGTACGACGAACCGACAGGATTGGCTTGCCGATGATACAGGCGGTCGACGTTTTTGGCCTGTTGAAGTAAAAAACATCAATCTCAATGCTCTCGCTTCGGATCGCAATCAAATATGGGCAGAAGCGGTGGAGATGTACAGGTCCAAGCGGAAATGGTGGTTAGACCAAGATGAAGAACGGATGGGTGCAGCACTGGTTATACAGCGAACAACTGATGAACCTTGGACCGCTGATGTGCTGAAATACGCCGAAAAGCGATCTGAGGTTTCAACCAAAGAAATCCTTCTTGCCTTGCAGATTGAATTAACGCGGCAGACAAAGGCCGACTCGATGCGTGTGTCGGGAGTATTGACCCGCGCAGGGTGGAAGCGAGATGGTCAGTTCTCTAAAGGCGACTACAAAGGATTGACGCGTTTTGTTTTGCCTACCCGCGATGGTGGAGGTTCTACAAAATGATCATAAGAATAGAGATACCGTCGAACCTGTCGAACGTGTAGAACCTTTTTTAGGGATTTGTCTGAAGTACGTATAAACATATGAATTATATCGATTCTGATTAACTGTGTTGTTTTCTCGACCCTGGGGAGGTTCTAAAATTGCCATCTCTTTTTGAAAATCCCTGAAAAAGGTTCGACAGGTTCGACGCAGCGTTCGAGCTGCTCCTTAATCGCCTAATCGCCCCACGCTGGCAGGTGCTGGCCAATGCATTCACGGCCTCAGCCGTATGGCTGCGGCATTGCGGCAAGATGCATCGACATTGCAGGCCCGGCCAATAACACTGGTGAAGATATTGCCTTAGTAAACACGAGTAGCCAGCTATTACTGTTTGATCACCTCTGCTGTCCCAAAGGCTAACAGCACCACCATGTTGCTCGATCCTAGCTGGTCGAAGGGTCCTCCGGAAAATCCCTCGTCGCGGGGAGTTAGCGCGGCGGGCGATTGGATCATCGTGAATTTCTAACCGAACCTTGGTTCAGAGGGCATCCAACACATAGCTTAGGGTCCTCCCCCATTTGTAACCTTGCGGTGAATTAGCGCTATCAGCGAAGCGTAGAGCCAGACTCCACCAAGGGGGGTTGTTGTTTCGCTTTTGGTCAAGAGCATCACTACTGCTCATTCAACGATCTAAAAGAGTTATCAATGCAAAGGATCCTGCATGTTCCTTGAGGGCGACTTCTTCCCACAATCCTGCGCGAATGAGTTCGCCTTCAACATGGGGATTATGATGGCGGCCATCTGGCATTTGACGGGGATGGTGGTGGTTCGAATAGGGGGTTGAGGCGTTCTTCCCTGGCGGTGCCGCTAATACGCTGGCGGGGGATGCGAAAGCGTCAGCACTCTAGGCGAACAGTGGCCAAAGAAAGACGCACCTTACCACTCCGAAATATACCGCTCGACCAATTTGCCTTCGCTCACATAAACATACCGAAAACAGTAACCGGCGCATTCTTCGGTCTCGACTGAGGGATTCATTTCAAAACGAAGCGCCCAATGGTCGTCCAACCAGACGATGCTAGGCCGCTCTTGCGACATGTACATAAGGTGCTCATTGCCGGAAATCACGTCAACATGGGGTCCGCCAGAACCTACGAACAACGAGTAGGCGCCCTCACACTGTAGCCCGTTCTGATCAAATATAACTTCGCGCTCTACCGTGCCGCCCAAGTCAATTTCGATAATCGGATCGTACAAGACCAGAAAGTTACCACCTTCAGCTTTACATGCTACATCCATCTCAGCGATGTCGCCCTCAGCAATGGTTCTTGGGTTCTGCTGGGCGTGCAGATCGTGTGGTCGGGCAAAGACAAACATCGCCATTAAGGCGAAGGCAGATAGCGTTCTGATCGACATCGGTTTTTCCTTTTTTTGCCCATAATCTGAAGCAAGAATGCTCGCATCCTCCATCCTTGCTCCGCTTTATCAATCACCCAAGCTTTAGAAACTTAGACTGCCACATGGGAGCTTATAGCAACCCCCGGCACGCATGCATGTGACGGGGGCAAATCTGATCCCAGGCGGAATTTAGTCGCCCCGCGTCATACGAGCACTCCAGCTTGCCTTGCCGGGACCACGGCGATCGACACGCTCTTCCATGGCCAAGGCCGATTGCAGCGTCAGTTCCTTGCTCATTCGCGGCGAGAAGGCGCGGCCCACGCGGCCTGCCAACATCTCCAATTCGGCAATCATTTGCGCGCCTTTTTCGAGGTCTTCCACATAGCGACGGAAATGCCGCAGCTCGCGCTGAGCGTATTCTTGGGCGGCCTCGTATGCATGGTCACGGTTCATCTTTGCCGCGGTTGAGATGATTTGCGCGCTCCAGGTGCGGGCAACAATTGCCGAAAGTGGGATGTTGCGGGCCTGCGCGGTATTTGCACGACCATCTGCAGCAACGAGCGTGATGGGCCCAGACTTGGCCTCCACCAATGTGGCATCGCTAACCGCACGACCCGTGGCCGAAAGGCTGAAGGTCAATAGGTCGTTCACCTGTGCGCTGGGGCAAGTTACCTTGAAAACAACTGTGCGTTCCGTGGCATTTTGAATAGGCCCGATTGGTACAACAAAACTGCCGTCCAACCCGAGGTTTGGCTCTTTGCCCAACACATCGACCCGAACACCTTGCGGCACGGCCAAGGTGACCTGAACTTCTTCTACGATTGTGCCGAAAATATCGTCCAACTCCCCCAAGAGCACCGAGGAAATCTCGCTCGTCAGTTCGGCGTCATGCAAGCGCCCACCACCGTTTTCGGCAATGCCGCGCAGCAATTGCTCGTCATAGCCATCGCCAATTCCCAAGGCCGATGTCAGCACGCCGCGCGCCCTTAGCTGGGTTGCGTGTTCCCAAAGCTCGTTACGATCTCTGATGCCTTCATTCGCGTGCCCGTCGCTCAGAAGGATAACCCGCGGCGTCATGCGGACATCCTCCTCTGCAATCCGCGCCGCCGAGGCGACACCTGCGAACCAGCCACCCGACAAACAGGTGCTGCCGCGCGTTTGCAGCCTGAAAATCTCGTTCCGGATCAAGTGCAAGTTCTGCACCGTCACCGGCGCTGCATCAATATGCACCTGAACGTCCGAGGCAAAGGAAACCAAAGTCAGCCGGTCACGCTCTGTCAGGCGTTCGGCAAGGCCAAGGGCTGCGGCCTTGGCAGCCTCCAGCCGACCGCCGCTCATCGAACCGCTGGCATCAATCACCAGAGCGATGTTCAACGGCGCGCGTTCACCCTTTTTGGGGTCGTCTTCCTGATGGGCCCGCAAGCGTGCCACAAGGTAGCGGACAGAATTGCCCTCCTGCCAGAAGAGTTGGCGATCAAAGGCGGCATTCAGCGAAAAGTTAACGTTCGTCATTCTTGGTCCCCCCGATAAGGATGGTGCGGAATTGGTCCGCGAGTTGTTCAAATAGGATGCGTTCGCGTGGCTCGAGATCGCCGCGGACGGAAAGCTCAAGGTCAGGGGTGATGGATATCCGCGTCCAGATCGCCCCCCGCGACCGGCGGGGCGCTGGCGCCCCGAGGATTGTTTCGAGTTGCAGGATCAACCGTTCGATATTGGCCAAATCCTTGGTGTCAGGCGGTGCCTTTGGCTCGCGTAGAAACCGCGGCACCAGCTTCTCAAAACGGCTTGAGGAACTGGGCAGTGGTGTAGAAGACGGGTCATAAGCAGCAATAGGCCGCCGAATAGGTGGTAGCGGCCCCCCACTGCGCGACTGGATCTGGCTCAGATAATCGCGTGCCGATCCCCGAGGCGCCGATGTCGGCCCCGCCTCCTGCGCCCATTCACGGATGCGCTCTTCCGTTGCCATCATGAACCGACGGCCAATCTCGGACATCGATAGCCCATGCAGGTCTTTTAGCGCCCGCACGGCCAGCGCACGGTCTGCATTGCTGGCCGGATAGCGCGCTCCGCGGCCTGTCTTAAGCGGCGGGGACAACAGCCCCTCGCTGACCCATGACCGCAAAGTCCGCGCCTCGACGCCAGTACGTTCGCTCAGCTCTTCAAGTGTGAGATCATTTTGTTCCATGCAGCAGAGATAGCGAGCTTTATATGACATGTCAATATGTCGTATTAATTCTTGCGCAATGGTGGCCTTAATACGTGGGTGGAATACTGCGGAGTGCCCCCCGTGAATTGGTCCATCAACAGAGAAGGTATCGTCCCACTTTTGGGCGGACCAGAAAAGGCTGGGAAGCGAGAGATTGCCATTCGAATTTCGAGAGATTGGATCGTTGCGACGGCGAGCGGCTTTATTGTGTGCAATTCAGCCAACTTGGCCCGAGAAGGTTTGATGACACACCCAAAGCAGGTAGCTACCTCCGGGGTCAGTTCAGATCATCCCCGACATTGCGCATGGTGGAGAAGGTCTCCACCTCGGCTTTCCACTTTTGGATTTGTACGCTGCCTCCTGCATTGCTGGCGGGTGTTATTGTCTTCATGATGCGATCATAGACGACCTGCGATGCATCTTTGGCTGCACCGTCATCAAGGTAGTAGACCGCCAATCCGCACCACATGAAGGCTTCGACGGGGTCGCTCTTAAACAGGTCTGTGGCGTCAGAGATTTCGCAGAGCGAGCCATAGGCGAAGGGTTCGCCCTGTTCAGCGGATTTGGTGATCCAATAGACAGCGTCGGGCAGGCTTTTTGGCACACCTTCACCGGTGTAATAGTCCCAGCCGATGTTGTTCTGCGATCCTGCGAAGCCCAGTTTGGCTGCTTGCAGGTACAGTTCTGCGGCTTTGGCCTTATCCTGCGCAACACCAAGCCCATAGGCGTAATGGTAGCCAAGGCTGTGCATTGACATAGCATCACCCTTCTCAGCAGCCATTTCAAGCCAACGATTTGCTGACACAAAGTCCGGTTCTTCATCGGGCAGGTAAGTCACATAATAGTCCGCTAGATCCCGCATCGCCTGGAAGGATCCATAGTTGGCCGCGTTGATCATGTAGTCTTCATGCGTCTTGAAGCTGAAGTCGTCGGGATAGGTGAACTGCGATGACGTGAAATACTGATCATAGCGGTCATAGAAACGAAGCTTATAAATGGGTTGGCCTTCGACCGGCAGTTTGGGGTCGAAAAAGAAATCGGTCACCTCGTGGAAACTTGTCTGCTCCATGAGCAGGTTGGTGGCATAGGCGGCCCCCATTTCTGTCATGTATCGCTTGATCTCGCCCATCTCGCCCGGTTGGGTTTCCCAGACATTGGGGGCTATTTGGACGCGAACTGATGAACTGTGCAGGCCAACATGGGTCAAACGTCGATGGTAAGCACCTTGCGCCACGAACACACAGGCGGAGGTGCATTGTGGCGTTGCGTCTGGAATAACGGGTGATCCGCTTTCTGCCGTCGCATGGTGCTTGCGCAGGATGCGGCCAATGCCAAGGCCCGCACTAACCCTGCCACCGTAGGAATTCAAAAACACGCGGGGAAACGCAGCATCCTTCGGCAAGGTCTCGTCCAACAAAGTGAAGAAATCGAGGTCTTCGTATCCAAGTTCGCCATAGATCGAGACATATTCCAGTTTGCTGGCCTTGATACAGGCAGCGATGTTGTCTTTGCAGGCCGCATCCACCAGCGGATAGGCCATGGCGGGCAAGGCTTGGGTTAGAAATGCGGCCAAGGCGAGGGATGTCTTGATCAT
>CANIKY010000072.1 GCA_947468085.1 Paracoccaceae bacterium
GTCAGCGTGCGGCCTGCGCCGACGCTGGCGCCTGTCACGCCATCCGCCCCTTGGCCACCCGTGGCATCAAACCATGTGCGCAGGTGCCGCCAATAGCGGGTGCTATCCCCCGCCACCCAGACGGTGCTTTGATAAGCGCCGGATTTGTCGGTCAGATAGATCGCCAGATAGACGGCGGGGCCTTGGTACTGCGCAATGGTGACGTCAATCTTCAGCGGATTGGCATCGGCGGCGATGGGGGCCAAAGCGGCCATCGACAGGGCAAGGGCGGTAGAGGTGCGGTACATGAAAGCTCCTAAAGGCTAAGGGGAGTGCAGGTTTGGACCAAGGGGTCAATCATGATCCATCTCGTCTTGGCTGCCCGCTTCGTGATCTGCGTCCGAACTGGCCAGCAATTGCAAGGTTTGCGGGTCGAACACAGCTTCAACGGGATTGCCGTCTTTATCCGTCGCTTGAACATGATAGCAGCCGTCATCAGCACGGATCTTGATCATCGTCAGGCCCAACTTTGCGACCTCGGCCTTCAAGGCCGCCAGAGGTTGCCAATTGTCCATCGGCGCGTGACATTCCACCTCGGCCAGTGCCAAGGTGGGGGCAAGCAAAGCAAGGGCTGCAAGAAAAAGGGCAGGGCGCATGGCGAAATCCTTTCAAACGTGCCCCATATGCACCTGCCAACCTGACGCCGACCTGAACGAAAGGGCGCTTCGCCGTTCAGCTTCACGTCAGCTAAACGCGGTCAATGCCAGATCTTGGAGGACGCATGCGTATTCTGCTGATCGAAGATGACCCGGGTCTGGGTGGTGCCGTGCGCGACCAGATCGCCGCCGAAGGGCATATGCCCGATCTGGCCCCAACGTTGGCCTATGCCCGCGACCTGCTGGCCACGATGCCTTATGACCTGATCTTGCTTGACCTTGGCCTGCCCGATGGCCGCGGGATTGATTTTCTGCGCAACCTGCGCACCAAAGGATCGGTGACGCCCGTAATGATCCTCACCGCCCATGACCGCATCACCGAACGGATCGAGGGGTTAAACGCCGGGGCCGACGACTACATGGTCAAACCCTTTGATCTGGCCGAACTGTCCGCCCGCATCGCCGCCGTGGCGCGGCGCTATTCGGGCAATCCTAATCCCCTTATCACACTGGGCAAGCTAGAGATCGACCTTGCCGCCCATGCCATCCACGGCCCGCAAGGCCAAATTGATCTGTCGCAACGCGAGTGGATCATTTTTGAGTCCTTGTTGCAGCGACCGGGTCAGATCGTGTCGAAAAGCCAGATCGAGGATCAAATCTACGCTTTTGATTCCGAGGTCGAAAGCAACACGATCGAAGTCTATGTCAGCCGCTTGCGCAAGAAATTGGGGAAAGACGTGGTGCAAACACTTCGGGGCCTTGGCTATAGATTGGGCACACCATGAAGATCCTGCAATCTTTGCGCGGGCAGATTGCCGTCGGTGTCTCGGTGATGTTGGTGGTTTTATGGCTGTTGGCCGTTTTGGGCAGCGCCTTTGTGATTAAAGAAGAGATCGACGAAAGCTTTGACGCAGCACTGCAAGAAACCGGCGAGCGGATTTTGCCCTTGGCGGTGGTGGAACTGATCGGGTCTGACGATGCCGCTGGCGCGAAGCGGATTTTGCCCATCGCGCAGCATGACGAAAAGATCACCTATGTCATCCGCGATGGGCAAGGGCAGGTCTTGATGTATTCGCATGACGCTGATCTGCGCGTGTTTGACACGGTCAAGGGCCAAGGCTTTGTGACCACGGCGTACCATAGGGTTTTCAGCCGTTCGGCGGTGTCAGGCGAATACACCATTCAGGTGGCCGAACCCCTCACCCACCGCCAGCATGCCCTGCGCGAAACCGTGCTGGCGATGCTGGTGCCCTTGGGCGTGCTGTTGCCCTTGACGCTGTTTGGCGTAGCCCTGTGGGTCACTTGGGCGCTGCGACCCTTGGCGCATCTGTCGGTGGCCTTGCGCGTGAAAGGGGCCGATGATCTGACGCCCTTGAACCTGTCTTTCCTGCGCAGCGAGTTGGGGCCCATTCAGCACGCCGCCAACCGCCTGATGGCCCGACTAAGCCGCACACTAGAGGCCGAGCGCGCCTTTGCCGCCAACGCCGCCCACGAACTGCGCACGCCCATTGCCGCGACCTTGGCGCAAACCCAGCGCTTGGTGGCCGAAAGCCCCGAAGGGCCACTGCGCCAACGCGCTGTGACAGTCGAGGGAGAGTTAAAGCGCCTCGCCCACTTGGCCGAAAAGCTGATGCAACTGGCCCGCGCCGAAGGGGGCGCGATGCTGGGCCAAGGCCCTGCCGATCTGGTGCCGATCTTGCACATGGTGCTGGCCGATTTCACCCGCAGCGCGCCGGGGCGGATTGTGGCAGATCTGCCCAAGGGGGCTGTACCCTCTCGGCTTGACCCTGATGCCTTTGCCGTTCTGGCACGCAATATGATCGAAAACGCGCTGGTGCACGGTGATGGCGGCGCGGTGCAAGTGTCTTTAAACACCGATGGTTTGTTTCTTGTCACCAACGACTGCGCCGCTATTCCGGCAGAGGTTCTGTCGACCCTGACCATGCGCTTTGAACGCGCAGGCGCACAGGGCAGCGGATCAGGTCTGGGTCTGGCCATCGCCGCAGGCATTGCGCGGGGCTTGGGGAACGATTTGGTGCTGCGCTCTCCGGTGGCGCAAGGGCGAGGGTTTGAGGTGGCCTTGAAGCTGACCTAGGCGTTGTCAGATTTTTAGGCGAAACCGCTGGATCTTGCCCGTTTGCGTCTTGGGCAGACCCGCCACAAACACCACGCTACGGGGGTATTTGTAGGGGGCGATCACCGCTTTCACATGGTCTTGCAACAGCTTGACCATTACCGCATCGCCCTGATGCCCCGCACTTAAAACCACATGGGCTTCAACAATATGCCCGCGCTCTTCATCCGCAGCCCCCACCACGGCGCATTCCAGCACGGCGGGGTGCGACAGCAGGGCCGCCTCTACCTCTGGCCCCGCGATGTTGTAACCAGACGAGACGATCATATCATCCGACCGCGCGGCAAAGTGAAAGCGCCCGTCCTCGTCCTGCCAAAAGCTGTCACCTGTCAGGTTCCAGCCGCCCTTGACATAAGCGCGTTGCCGGTCGTCGGCCATATAGCGGCAACCGGTCGGGCCGCGCACGGCCAAGCGGCCCACAGTGCCGCGCGGCACCTCGGCCATGTCATCATCAACGACTTTGGCCTGATAGCCCACGACTGGGCGCCCTGTGCAACCCGGGCTGTGATCATCAAAGCGGTTGGTGATGAAGATATGCAGCATCTCAGTCGCGCCGATCCCGTCCAGCATCGGCTTGCCCGTCCGCGCGATCCATTCATCATAAACCGGCGCAGGCAGGGTTTCCCCCGCACTCACCGCCGCCCGCAAGGATGACAAATCCGCCCCCTCCTCCATCGCCTTTAGCATGGCGCGGTAGGCCGTTGGGGCGGTGAAGCACACCGTGGCGCGATGTTCTTGGATGAGCGAGATCAGGTTGGCCGGACTTGCCTGTTCCAGCAAAGCCGCCGCTGCCCCAAAGCGCAGCGGGAAGATCGCAAGCCCGCCAAGGCCGAAGGTGAACGCCAAAGGCGGCGATCCGACAAAGATATCCTCTGGCGTCACCTGCAGCACTTCTTTGGCATAGCCATCCGCGATGATCAGCAAGTCACGGTGAAAGTGCATCGTGGCCTTAGGCTCGCCCGTGGTGCCACTGGTAAAGCCCAACAGTGCTACATCGTCGCGGCCGGTTTTGACAGCCTCAAACCGCACAGGCTTTGACAAAGCGATGCGGTCCAACTCGGCATCATGGTTGGCGGTGCCGTCAAACCCCACGACCGTGCGCAAATGCGACGAGGATTTGGCGCAGGTGACAAGTTCCTCCATCAACCGCGTATCGCACAGCGCGTGGCTGACCTGCGCCTTATCCACAATCGCCGCCAACTCACCCGCCCGCAGCATGGGCATGGTGTTGACCACCACCGCCCCCGCCTTTGTCGCAGCCAGCCAACAGGCCACCATGGCGGGGTTGTTGGCCGAGCGGATCAGCACGCGGTTGCCGGGCTTGACCCCGTACAGATCGACCAAAGCATGGGCGATGCGGTTCGACCAATCGGCCAGTTCTTTATAGGTGCGCTGCCGCCCATTACCGATCAGCGCCACACGGTCGCCAAAGCCGCGTTCCACCATCCGGTCGCACAGTTCAACCCCCGCGTTTAACCAATCAGGATAGTGAAAAACCGGCGCAATCTCGGGCCAATCTGCCGCAGGGGGCAGCCTGTCGCGGGTGAAAGTGTCGTGATGCCCTGTCGGTCCTAACATCGTTCAGCCCCTTTAATCCGGCACCACGGCGGTGGCTTCGATTTCAACCTTGGCGCGGTCTTCGACAAGGGCCACGACCTGCACCAAGGCCATGGCCGGATAATGCCGCCCGATCACCTCGCGGTAAGCACGGCCAAGCTCTTTCAGGCTGGAAAGATAGTCGCGCTTGTCGGTGACATACCACGTCAGCCGCACCAAATGCTCGGGCCGCGCCCCTGCACAGGCCAGCACCTCGACGATCGACCTTAGAACTTGCGCGGCTTGCCCTGCGAAATCATCCGTCTCGAACACCTGTTCGGCGTTCCATCCGATGATCCCGCCGGTCACCACCAACCGCCCCCGCGCCGCCATACCGTTGGAATAGCCCAAAGCGGGCTTCCAATTCTTGGGGTGCAAAACCTCGTGTTCAGACGTCATTTCGCCTCCTTGGGCAGGATCGACCGCGCGATGACCACACGCTGCACATCGCTTGCGCCTTCGTAAATCCGCAAAGCGCGGATGTCGCGGTAAAGCCGTTCCACCACCGACCCGTGCCTTACCCCGTCACCGCCATGCAGCTGCACAGCAGTGTCAATCACCCGCTGGGCGGCTTCGGTGGCGTAAAGCTTGCCCATGGCGGCTTCACGGGTGATGCGGGCAGCACCTTGGTCTTTGGTCCAAGCGGCGCGGTAGACAAGCAGCGCTGCGGCATCCACCTCTAGGGCCATATCGGCCAGATGGCCCTGCACCATCTGCAACTCGGCCAAGGCTGCGCCTTGAATGCGCCGTGTGCTGACGCGGGCCAAGGATTCGTCCAAAGCACGCCGCGCAAAGCCAAGGGCCGCCGCCCCCACGGTGGATCGAAACACATCCAGCACCGCCATGGCCAGCTTGAACCCCTCCCCTGCCCGCCCGATCAGGGCGCTGTCGGGCAGTTCAACCCCGTCCAACCGCAACCGCGCTAGGGGGTGGGGCGCAATGACTTCCAGCCGCTCCACCACACTTAATCCCGCCACATCCGCCGGCATCAAAAACGCCGAAAGCCCCCGCGCGCCCGGTGCCTCGCCCGTGCGGGCGAAGATGACGTAGATATCCGCGATCCCGCCATTGGAAATCCACGTCTTCTCGCCGCATAGCCGCCAACCACCTTGCACACGCTCGGCCACGGTAGAGGTCGCGGCCACATCAGATCCTGACAAAGGCTCGGTCAAGGCAAAGGCCGCAATCGCGCTGCCTGCGCGCGTTTTATCCAACCAAGCCCGCTGCTCGGGTGACCCGAACAGCGACACAGCCCCCATCCCCAGCCCCTGCATCGCAAAGGCAAAATCCGCCAACCCGTCATGGCGCGCCAAAGTCTCGCGGATCAGACACAGACTGCGCACATCCAAGACCCCGCCCGAATGCTGCAACCACCCGCCCGCGCCCAGTGCCGCCACCAAACCGCGACAGGCGGCGTCGACGTCTGTGTGATCCACCGGCAGATGAGTGCTGCACCACGCCTCTAGCGCTACCGCGAGCTCCCTGTGGCGGGGTTCGAAGAACGGCCAGTCGAGGAAAGTTTGATCAGGCATCCCTTTTCCTTTCATCAAGGAACAAATCCTCAGCGGGGCGCAAAACCTCCTCTTTGGGGCGGTTGGTCATCCGTCAGTTCCCCTCAAAAACCGGCCGCTCCTTGGCCACAAAGGCGCGGTAGGCGCGTTCAAAGTCTTGCGTTTGCATGCAGATCGCCTGCGCCTGCGCCTCAGCCTCGATCGCTTGGTCGAGTGTCATGTTCCATTCGTGGTTCAGCTGGGTCTTGGTGATAGAATGCGCAAAGGTCGGCCCCTGTGCCAAACGTTCGGCCAAGGTGCGGGCCTGTGGTTCTAGGTCATCCGCATTGTGCAACGCATTCCAAAAGCCCCAGCGTTCGCCTTCGTCCGCACTCATCGTGCGGCCTGTGTACAGCAGTTCTGCCGCACGGCCCTGACCGATCAGGCGCGGCAGAATGGCGCAGGCGCCCATGTCGCAACCGGCAAGGCCAACGCGGGTGAACAGAAAGGCGCATTTGGCTTGTGGCGTGGCAAGGCGCAGATCGGCCGCCATGGCGATGATCGCCCCCGCCCCCACGGCCACACCATCCACCGCCGCGATGATGGGTTTGCCGCAGCCGATCATCGCCTTGACCAGATCGCCCGTCATACGGGTAAAGGCCAAAAGCTCTTTCATCGGCAAGCCGATCAAGGGGCCGATAATATCATGCACATCGCCGCCCGAGCAGAAGTTGCCGCCATTGGGCGCAAAGATCACCACATCAACATCGTCGGCATAGACCAGATCGCGAAACAGGTCGCGCAGTTCGCGGTAGCTGTCAAAGGTCAGAGGGTTCTTCCGCTCTGGCCGGTTCAGGCGCAGGGTGGCTATGCGGTTGGACACTTCCCATAAAAAATGCTGCGGCTTGCGCTCGGCCAAGTTCATCTTGATCCCATCCTTTTAAGAATATCGGTCAACACATCCAGATCGGCTTCCGACAGGTTGGCAAAAAGCTGGCTCACCTCGGCCTCATGCTGGGTGGCCAGCCCCTCGAACTGGCGCAAACCTTCGGGGGTGAGTGCTACAAACACCGTGCGCCGATCAGTTTCCGAAGGGGTGCGCCGCACCAGACCGTCGTTTTCCAAACGGTCCACCACCGTGGTGGCATTGCCGTTCGATACCAGCAACATCCGCGAAAGTTCCGACATCGTCACCCCCTCGCGCCGCCGATACAGCGCTGCCATCACATCAAAGCGCGGCAGGGTCGTGTCGTGCTGCACGCGCAGAAATTCGCGCAGGTGCGATTCGGCGGCGCGGGTGACGCCCAACAGGCGGATCCACATTTTAAGCCGGCGTTTGGACAAAGGGTCGCTCACACCTCGCCCCCTGCGATCACGATGCTTTGGCCATTCACGCCTTGCGACCCCGGCCCGCACAGATACAGCGCCGCCGCCGTGACTTCCGAAGGCGAGAACAACCGCCCCTGCGGGTTCAATCCCTCAAGCGCTGCCTTGGCCTGCGCGGGCGAGCGGCCCGTCTTTTCGCTGATGATGCGGATGGAGTGGTCGGTCATCTCGGTATCCAGAAAGCCCGGGCAAATCGCGTTGACCGTCACCGGCCCTTTCGCCACTTCCAGCGCCAAAGACCGCACCAGCCCCATCACCCCGTGCTTTGCCGCAGCATAGGGGGCGACCTTGGCATAGCCTTTGACGCCTGCGGTGGAACAAACGGCCACCAACCGCCCCCAGCCCGTCATCTGCCGCAAGCCTTCGCGAAAGGTCAAGAATACGCCGGTCAGGTTGACCGACAGCATGGCGTTCCACTGATCAAGGCTGGTTTTGTGGAATGGTGCAGAATCCGCTTGGCCTGCGTTGGCAATAACAATGTCCAAAGGCCCCGCTTGCATGAACAAACGCTGGACAGAGCCTTCGTCCGTCACATCGCAGCCCAAGGTGCTTATCGCAGAATGCTGCGCAGCAATTTTTGCCAAAGCCTCCGCACGGCGGCCACATATCACCACCTCGGCTCCGGCTTTGGCAAAGCCCAGCGCAAGGTCTGCCCCCGCGCCCGACCCGCCGCCAGTGACAAGAACCCGCTTGCCGTTCATACCCGCGCCACCTCGACCGATTTGGACAATAGGCGCATAGCTTGATCGCGGCCCGCAAGGTAAGGCAAGGGCCAAGGCGTGGGATCGCCCGCTTTGATCGCCTGATGCAGCGTCCAATAGGGGTCGGCCAGATGCGGGCGGGCAAGGCACACAAGGTCGGCCCGCCCGGCCAGCAAGATCTGGTTGACCTGATCAGCCTCGGTGATGTTGCCCACGGCCATGGTGGCCAAGCCTGCCTCATTGCGGATGCGGTCGCTGAAGGGGGTTTGGAACATGCGGCCATAGATGGGCTTGGCCTCAGGGCTGGTTTGGCCCGCCGAAACGTCGATGATATCAGCCCCCGCCGCTGCAAACATCGCGGCAATCTCGACCGCTTCGGCTCCTGTGACGCCCGCTTCACCCACCCAATCGCTGGCCGAAATGCGCACCGCCATAGGCTTTTGCCCCGGCCATTCGGCGCGCATGGCGGCGAAAACCTCCAGCGGATAGCGCATCCGGTTTTCCAGCGAGCCACCGTATTCGTCGGTGCGCGTGTTCGACGTGGGGCTGATAAAGGACGAGATCAGATAGCCATGCGCCGCATGCAGTTCGATCATGTCAAAGCCGCAAATCTTGGCCATTTCGGTGGCTTTAACGAATTGCAACAGCACCTTATCCATATCGGCGCGGTCCATTTCCTTAGGGACGGCGTTTTGCGCTGTCCATGGAATGGCCGAAGCACTCATCACCGGCCAGTTGCCATGCGGCAGGGGCGCGTCCCCTTCCAGCCAGCCGACCTGCGTTGACCCTTTGCGCCCGGAATGGCCGATCTGGCAGCAGATTTTAGCCTGCGTTTCGGTGTGGATGAAATCGACAATCCGCTTCCATCCCGCCTCGTGCTTGGGGGTGTACAGGCCGGGGCAGCCGGGGGTGATGCGGCCATGGGCGGACACGCAGGTCATCTCGGTATACACCAGCCCTGCGCCGCCCTTGGCACGTTCGGCGTAGTGTATGAAATGCCAATCCCCCGGCACGCCATCGACCGCCTTATACTGCGCCATAGGGGAGACAACGATACGGTTGGCCAGCGCCATATCGCGCAGGCGGAAGGGGGCGAACATCGGCAGGCGCCCGGCCTCTCCGCCTGCTTGGTCTTGAAACCAATCCTCGGCCTGACGCAGCCATTTGGGGTCACGCGCACGCAAGTTTTCATGGCTGATCCGCTGGCTGCGCGTCAGCAAGGAATAGGCGAATTGCAGGGGGGCAAGGTCAAGATAGCGTTCCACCTCCTCAAACCATTCTAACGAGTTGCGGGCGGCGGATTGCAGGCGCAACACCTCGACCCGCCGTTCGTCTTGATAGCGTTCAAAAGCACCCTGCAGGGTAGGTTCGGAATGCAGATATTCCGCCAAGGCAATTGCACTGTCAAAGGCCAGCCGCGACCCCGACCCGATCGAGAAATGCCCCGTCGCCGCCGCATCGCCCATCAGGACGATGTTTTCATGATACCACCGCGCGCAGATCACACGGGGAAACTGCATCCACACCGCTGAACCGCGCAGATGGGCGGCGTTCGACATCAGCGCATGGCCGCCCAGATGCTTGGCAAAGATACGCTCGCAGGTGGCAATCGTTTCCTCTTTCGACATAGCCGCAAAGCCCAGCCTGTCCCATGTGTCGGGCAGGCATTCGACGATGAAAGTCGCGGTGTCTTTGTCGAACTGGTAGACATGGGCCCAGACCCAGCCATGTTCGGTTTTCTCGAAGATAAAAGTAAAGGCATCGTCGAACTTGGCGTGCGTGCCCAGCCAGACGAATTTGCATTTGCGCGTGTCGATATCGGGCTGAAACACCTGCGCATAATCGCGCCGCACGACCGAGTTGATCCCGTCGGTCGCCACGACCAGATCATACGCGCGGCGATACTCTTCGACGGATTTGAACTCTGTCTCAAACTGCAAATCCACGCCCAATTCGCGCGCACGCGCTTGCAGCAAGATCAGCATCGCCTTGCGCCCGATGCCCGCAAAGCCGTGCCCGCCCGAAACATTCCGCGTGCCGTTATGCACCACGGCGATATCGTCCCAATAGGCGAAATTCGCACGGATCGCGGCGGTAGAGACGGGATCATTCTTTTCCATCCGGCTTAGCGCGTCATCCGACAGCACCACGCCCCAGCCAAAGGTGTCATTGGCGCGGTTGCGTTCCAGCACCGTGATCTGGTGGGCCGGATCGCGCAGCTTCATCGAGATGGCAAAATACAGACCCGCAGGGCCACCGCCCAAGCATAGAACCTTCATGGCCATTCCCCTTTTGTCGTGTTGGCATAAAGATGCACCTGCGCCAAACAATTTCAAGTTCAAAATTTTCTGGCTTGAAGTTTTCCACCGACCGGCGAAGATGCGGATATGGACCTGATCGTTGACACCCTTGCCGGCTACACCCGCTTGACCCTGAACAGGCAGGCGGTGCGCAATGCGCTGAACACCGCGCTTCTGGCGCAGATTGCCGATGGTCTGGCGCAGCTTGCCGCCGACCCCGCCTGCCGTGCCGTGGTGATAACAGGGGCCAACGGCAACTTCGCCGCCGGTGCCGATATTGCCGAGATTGAAAGCAAAACCAGCGCCCAAGCTGCCAGTGATCCGCGCAAGGCCCATTGGGCCGCCATCCGCGCCTTTCCCAAACCGCTGATCGCCGCCGTCGAAGGCTTTGCTTTGGGCGGCGGGTTTGAACTGGCCCTGATGGCGGACATGATGGTTCTGGGCCCCACCGCCAAGCTTGGTCTGCCCGAAACCAACCTTGGCCTGATCCCCGGCGCAGGCGGCGGGCAGCGGTTGCTGGCGCTGGCAGGCCGCGCCCGCGCCAGTCGCATGATCCTGACGGGCGAAGTGATTGACGCCGAAACCGCCCTGTCTTGGGGCATCGCCGCCTATGCCTCTGCTACCCCCTTGGCCGAGGCCGAGGCCATCGCCGCCCGCCTCGCCAAGCGCGCCCCCCTCGCGCTGATGGCCGCCAAACGCGCGCTGATCGCAAGTGAAACGTCCTTGGCGTTTGAAGCGGAACGCGCAGGGTTTGAATCCTTGCTTGACAGCCAAGACAAAACCGAAGGCATCCGTGCCTTTCACGAAAAGCGCAAACCTGTGTTCAAGGGGGAATGATGATCATCGGGGTTGTCGGTTTGGGCACCATGGGCCTTGGCATCGCACAGGTCTTCGCCGCCGCAGGCTACACGGTTCTGGCCACCGATGCGGCCGAACCCGCCCGCGCGAGTGCCGCATCCCGCCTGCGCGCCAGTCTGGAGCCGCGCGTAGCCAAGGGCGCGCTTGCCCAAGACGCGCTGGACGCGATGCTGTCCAACCTACAAATCGTCCCAACCCTGCAAGACCTGTCCCCCGCCGACCTGATCATCGAAGCCATTGTGGAAACCCTGCCCGCCAAGCAAACGCTTTTTGGGGCACTTGCCGCCTGCATTCCTTCGCAAACCATCCTTGCCACCAACACCTCGTCCCTGTCGATCGCGGCCATCGCTCAAGGGATGCCGCATCCCGAACGGGTGCTGGGCCTGCACTTTTTCAACCCCGCGCCTGCGATGAAATTGGTTGAACTGGTCGCCCATGCAGGCACCGCCCCCAGAGCGCTAATGCTGGCGCGTCAGGTGACCGAAGCTGCCGGCAAAACCGTCATCACCTGCCCCGACAGCCCGGGCTTCATCGTCAACCGCTGCGCGCGCCCCTTTTACGGCGAAGCGCTGGCGCTGTTGGAAGAGGGCCGGACCGCCAGCGACGTCGACGCCGCCATGCTGGCCGCTGGCTACAAAATCGGCCCCCTGTCGCTGATCGACCTGATCGGGGCCGATATCAACCTCGCCGCGACCCAAAGCCTTCAGACCGCGCTGAACCATCCGCGCTACCATGTGTTCAACGCACTCAAAGCCCAAGTCGCCGCAGGCCATCTGGGCCGCAAATCTGGCCAAGGCTTCCTGTTCCCCGCCCTCCCCGGCCCGCCGCCCCCAGATGCCGCCGCCATCGCCCTGCGCATCGAAGCCACCCTCGCCAACGAGGCCGCTTGGCTTTTGGCCCAAGGTGGGGTGACAGGCGAAGGCATCGACCAAGCCCTCAAACTCGGCCTGAATTTCCCGCGCGGCCCGTTTGAAATCACGGCCCACCATTCAGCCGCCACAATCGCAGCCACCCTGTTCGCGCTCGAATCCAACGCCCCCGCACATCTTGAAACCCGCTACCTGCCCCCAACCTAAAGCCTTTCCCCTTTCATATGTGCCCAAATATCCCGGGGTGCGGGGCAGCGCCCCGCTTTTTCAGGCAAAACTGCGGATCGTCGCCAAGGCCCCCTGCAACGCCTTACCCTCTTCATCCTTCAACGCCGCTTCTCGCAAACGGCGCACCCAATCGGCGGCGTCGTCGCGGTTAGAAACCAAAGCGGCCCCCTGCAGCACAAGGTCAAACTTCGACAGGCCCCGCGCATGGGTGTCAGAATAGCCTTTCACCAAACGGCGGCATTTGACCACCTCGACCGCCAGATCGTAGCGCGGCAGATAGGCCAGCGCGGTGGCAAGCCAGCCCTCCATATGCGCCACTTCTTGCGCATGCCGCAGCGTGCGCAGTCGCCAGAACTTCATGCCGCCCAACAGGTACAGCGTGACATAGGCCACCAACCCATCGGTGCGCAGATGCCGCCCTTTGGAAAACCACCGCTCCAACCGCGCCATCCAACGGGCACTCCCCAGCACCCGCTGCCCCCAGCGCACCGGCAACATCCCCGCAATCTCTTCAGCGCGGGGGTGCATGAATTCGGTCAAATGCAGCAGGTTGCCATCTTTCACCCGCATTTCTTTGGCGATGCGCGCAAACCTTGGCCCGCGCGTTTTCAAATCGGCCACGCGGATCACATCGTCATAGCACATGGCATTGGCGATATACTTGGCCGCCGCCACCGACAGCGCAAACCCCTGCGCTACATCATCGCGCTTTAGAACGCCCTCAACCCGCGCCAGATAGGCGGCCCCATAGGACAGGTCCTGAAAATCCACCACCTTTTGCAATCCAGCCTGCGCCATCTCTGCCACAGGCGCGGGCATCGCGCGCACGATGGCGATCAGGCGCGCCCAATCCGCCAGCAACCGTGCAGGCCCTTTGACGCCGGGTGCAGCAGACGCTTTGGATACCTTCGGTTCAGGGGCCCCACCTTCCCCCCGCGCCGCCGCATAGGCCGCGCCAAAGGCCCGAAGCGAGCCTTCGATCCCCTTGCCGCCCTTCGCAATCGCCGCCTCATACCCCGCCCTCGGAAAGGGCAGCACGCCAGACCCCGCCAAAGCCCCAAACAGCGCTGCCGAGATCACCGACCCGTTCTGCACCGCCAGCGTTTCAAAATCGGCCGCGATGAACCGCTTGGCCATCAACCCCGCTGCAGCCATCACCTCATCGGAATTGGCGATGCCGTTGCCCGGCTCCATCTTTTCCGACACAGCCAAAGCGCGGTGGGTCGAGGCGATCAGCGTGGTGCGCTCTGGTGTGACAAACCCGCGCATGATGGCGCGGCCCGCCTCCATCATCTCGGCGGCGATCATGATGTCGACATCGCCTGCCGCAGGCATCAGCGAAAAGATTGGCACCCCGCCCGAAGCGGGGGCCATTTCCACATAATACACCGTCGCCCCCGTGCGCTGCGACACCCCCGCAACCGAGGTCGCCTGTGCTGCATAGCCATGCGCGCGGGCGACATCTTCGATCCACCCCGTCAGAACCCCGCCACCCTGCCCACCCACGGCCAGAACGGCCAACTTGATGATCTGCGACAGGTTCGGGTCCATAGGCGCGGGATGCAACGTCATGCGGCACCTACAAAGACCAAACGCCGCGCGGCGCGGCGGGCTTGCAGCCAGCCGATCACACGGGCGCGAAAGCCCGCCCAGCGCCGTTCCAAGGCTGACGGGTTGTGCACCACATCGGCACGGTAAAAGCTGGGGCACAGCACGGCGGCATCCGCCACCTCGCCACAATTGCCGCAGCCCACACAGCTTTGGTCGATCGAGGCCACCGGATCATCGCGCAAGGGATCATCCAGCGTCTTAAGGCCCAGCGAAGGGCACCCCGACAGCCGGATACAGGCATGATCGCCGGTGCAAATGTCTTCATCCACGCCAAAGCGCGGCGCTTCCACCCGCCGCCCTTCCTTGATCGCCGCCGCCGCAAGTGGCTTTTCGCGCCGCTGCTTGTTCAGCATACATTCCGACGAGGCGATGATGACCTTGGGCCCCGCCTCTTTGGTCGTCAGCGCCTCGACCAGCACATCGCGCATATGGCCCACATCATAGGTACGGTTCACCTGCCGCACCCAATCAATCCCCACGCCCTTCAGCGCCTTTGATATCGGATGCTGGGTTTTCTTGGTGGCATTGGTCGCACGCGATGACAAAATATCCTGCCCGCCGGTCGCCGCCGAATAGTAGTTGTCAACGATCACCGCGACCGAGTCAGACTTATTGAACGCCATATTCCCAAAGGACGAGCTTAAGCCGTTGTGCCAAAACCCCCCGTCCCCGATGATCGAAATCGCCCGCCGCTCGCCCCCGCCATCAAAGGCGGCGTTGGCGGCGGGGCCCAGACCATAGCCCATCGTCGCGCCGCCAATCTCAAACGGTGGCAGGCTGCCGAACAAATGGCAGCCGATATCGGCGGTGATCTGCAACTTGCCCGTCTGCTTTTGCGCCAGCTTCATCGCGGCAAATATCGGGCGTTCGGGGCAACCCGTGCAAAACCCCGGTGGGCGGATCGGCACAGTTTTGGACAGGTCGGGCACTTTGGGGCGGTCTTGGTTGGGCGCGCGCACAAGGGACGGCAGCAGGTCCGGCGAGGATTTTCGCAGAAAATCCGTGATCCCGTCCAGCATCACTTGGCCGGTATATTCGCCAGCCATCGGCAAAATGTTTTTGCCGTGCAGCTTCACCTGCGAGCCTGCACGGTACAGGTAGGTCGTCAGTTGTTGTTCGATGAACTCTGGCTGACCCTCTTCGATCACAAGGATCTGTTCCTTGCCCGCGCAGAAGTCCAAAAACTCCGATGATACCAGCGGATAGGTCACGTTCAGCACATACAGCGGCACCTGCGAGGTGCCGTAGATATCCGCCAACCCCAGCCGTTGCAGCGCGCGGATGACGCCGTTGTACATGCCCCCTTGCAGCACCAGCCCCACAGGAGCAGCTTTCGGGCCGAACACCTCGTTCAAGCCGTGTTCGACAATAAACCGCTCCGCCGCTGGCCAGCGGTTTTTGATCTTGTCCTGCTCGTGCATATACGACATCGGCGGCAGCACCACGCGGGCGAAATCTGACTGCGGCGCGCTTAACGCCTCGCGCACCGACAAAGGCGGGCGGCGGTTGTCTTTGGTGGCAAAACTGCCCGTCACATGGCACGACCGGATGCGCACCATCAGCATCACCGGCGAGTTTGACGCCTCTGACAGCGCAAAGCCATCCGCCACGGCCTTGGTGATCGATGTCAGATTGGGCCGCGGGTCCAGCAGCCAGAACTGCGACTTCATCGCAAAAGCATGGCTGCGCTCTTGCATGATCGAAGACCCTTCGCCGTAATCCTCGCCCACAATAATCAGCGCCCCGCCGTTCACCCCCGAAGAGGCCAAATTCGCCAAAGCGTCCGACGCAACATTGACCCCCACCGACCCTTTGAACGTCACCGCCCCGCGAATAGGATAATGCACCGAAGCCGCCAGCATCGCCGCCGCCGCCGCCTCGTTCGCGTTGGCTTCAAAGCGCACGCCCAGTTCCCCCAGCAGGTCTTCGGCATCGGCCAGAACGTCCATCAAATGGCTGATCGGTGCGCCCTGATAGCCGCCCACATAGCCCACGCCGTTTTCCAGCAAAGCCTTGGTGATGGCCAAGATCCCCTCACCCGTAAACGTATCGCCAGCGCCCAAGCGCAGATGTTCGACCTCGGCCTTGAAAGAGCGTTCTGCCATGTCAAACCTCTGCTTTGCCGCCGTCTGTTTTGCCAGTATTGGCGTGGATTTTCTGCAAGGTCGCCACAAAGGCGCGCTGTTCGTCGGGGTCGATGCCCGCGAAAAGATCGGCGTAGGTGCCCGCCATATGCGGCCAAAGCGCGTCAAA
>CANIKY010000073.1 GCA_947468085.1 Paracoccaceae bacterium
CCCAATGGGCCGTGCAGTGCCAGACCATTCCTCGTTGATCAGCTGGTCAGTCTGGCTCGACCTGCCGCCTGATATTGCGCTTGCCCGAAAGATTGCGGCGACTGTCGGTTGCGGGGAATGGGACTCGCTCGACGAGCTTTCTGATTGGCTGCAAGGCTATCTTGCAAACTATCCCCTTATTATTTCGCCCTCTTTGGTGATGCAAACGGCGCGGGTGCGGCACTTGGCCAACGAGATACTTGACGCTCGTCTTTCCCCTGACAGGCTGGAAGAGCAGCTTTCCGCGCGGATGCGTATCCTGCAGATGTGCGGTTAAGCCCCTACTCGGACCGCCCAGATATTGCCAGTTGCCTATCGCGCTGTTCTTCACGGCGCATAAGGTCCGTGCGGCTTTGCGCTTGCCTGAGGTCTTCGCGCCATTGACACCAGCGCAAAATAGCAACGCCCAGTTCGGGGCGCTTAAAGCGCAGTGCCGTATGGGCCAGGGCACGCACAACCTTGCTTTGTCGCTGAAGTAAATCATCCTCCAGTGAAATAAACCGCATCACGCGACCCGGATCCCCTTGGCGGCCACAGCGGCCATAAAGCTGCAAGTCGATCCGGCGGCTGTCATGAAGGTCGGTCAAAATGACATGCAGACCACCTGATGCCCGCGCAGCATCCGAAAGCATAATATCCGTTCCCCGGCCAGCCATGTTGGTGGCGACAGTTACGCGCGCGGCAGTCCCGGCCTGTGCAATAATGGCAGCCTCTTCGCTCACCACATAAGCGTTCAAAACCTGATGCGGCACGTCGCGCAAAGCCAATGAGACCTGTTCAGAAGCGGCGACTGTTTTGGTGCCAACAAGAACCGGGCGACCTTGTCTTTGCAGATCGCCCACAAGGTTCGTTACGGCCCGCCACTTTGCGGCTTGGTCAGGAAAAAGGACGAAGCGGTCAATTCGACGTTGGCTGGGCAGGCGGGTCGGGATCGGGCGAACATGAAGCCCATAGACTTGCCACAGTTCACGCGCAGCACTGCGGGCTGTGCCAGTCATGCCGCCAACTCTCTGATAGCGCTGAAAGAACTTTTGCAGGGTAATGCGTGCTGTGGTTTCAAAAATCTGTGTCAGGGCGACGCCTTCTTTGATTTCTACCATCTGATGCAACCCATCCGACCAAGTACGATCGGGCATCACGCGGCCGGTGGTTTCGTCAATGATCTGCACCTTGCCCTCTGCCACCAGATAATCCCGATCACGTTCAAAGATGTGCAGCGCGTTCAGCGCCTGCGTCACGGCATGGGTGCGGATTGGGGAAACGCCAATTGGGCCCTTGGCATCGGCCATCGCCCCGTCCAACGCAAGCCGCCCAGCGTCAGTCAATTCCATGATCCGCAAACGCGGCACCGGCGCAAAGTCTACTCCCGCCTGCAAATTGCAGGCCAGATCCATCGCTTTGTGTAAGACATCCGGGGCAAGACCGCCTGCCACCTTGCCCGTCCCCGATAGGATGAAGGGCGTCCCCGCCTGATCAAGCAGCACAGAATCCGCTTCGTCAACAATGGCTGCCGGCATGCCGCGCATGATCAGGGCAGAGCCGTCTCGCGATCCAGCGATCTCTAGAACCCGGGCGAGTTTGTGGGCTAAATTTCCTGGACGCCGGCGCAGGATCATGCGGTCGCGCAAGTGATCAAATACGATTTCCTTGGCGGTCCCGTATACAACATCACAGGCATAGGCCGCGCGCCGCTGGTCGGCGGTTTGTCCTTCCAAAACGACACCAATGCGCAATCCCATCTTATGAAACAGCGGAGAGAAGTGGTGAAAATCACGTTCGGCCAGATAATCGTTCACCGTCATCACATGAACAGGGGTTCCTGCCAAAGCCAAGGTGCCTGCGGCGATTGTCGCGGAAAGGGATTTTCCCTCGCCCGTCGCCATTTCAGCGATATGCCCTTGTAAAATGGTCAAGGCGGCCAGCATTTGAACCTCGTACGGGCGCTGGCCAAGACTGCGGAAAGTCAGTTCGCAGATGAGCGCAAAGCACGCGGCCAGTGTCGTAGGGTCAGGCGCACGATGCCGGACAGACCTGCGTAAAGCAGGACGAAGGGCAACAATCTGGGCCAGAAGCGTTTCATCATCCAGCTCTCGCAGAGGCGCGCTAAATACCGCAACCTTCCGCAAAAAGGCGCGGCTAAGGAACGGAAAGTGCAGCCACGGACCATAAGCCACACCTCTTGCCAAGACCGCGCGCGACCAGTGGTCAAAAGTCCCCATCTCTAGCGCCGGCTTCATGGGATATTCCAGCACGACGGGAAGTGTCCGCAAGGATGTCATGGGTTAAGACTGCGCAAAAACAGTTGCCGCAAAGTACGCAAAATGCGCCAGCCCAGTGGCTCTGCCCCGTGGTCGAACCGCAAAAGCGCGCGCTCTCCAATCAGCGGCTGATCAATCAAATCATCTGGCGTCACTTCGAACAGATAAATACTGCGCAACGCTTTCATGCCTGAGGGATAGGCCGGATTAGGCCCAATTTCGCCGCCAGCCTCGGTTGACAAAGCCTTAGACGGCAAATCAAGCGTGCTGTCTGGCGCCCAAGCGGTGATGTGCCCCGCGTGACTGTGGTGGGGGTCACGTCTCAATACGAAATCAACGCGAAGGGTCTTCGTTCGGACCAACTCTGCATCATCTTGATGTACACCAACACGCAGGACCGGTGGCGTTGCGGGCAAGATATACCCCAGCACCTCACCCTTATGAACCAGACGGCCGGGCAGATCGGAACTGTTGCTTAGCAGATGCAACTGCCCAAAAGACGGACTGCGTAGTGTCAGACGTGCGGCGATATCCATCAGATCAGCCTTGCTTTTGTTCGCGTAAATCAATTGCTGATCAAGAACCATCGCGCGCATACGGTCTGAAATTCGCGCGACGCTGACCTCCGCTTGCAGTTGCTGCAAGTCTGAGTTTGCAACTTCGATCCGGGTCGTCAGTGTCGGCTCGTCGAGCCCGATTACGGGCTGACCTGCGGCGACAATGGCTCCAGCAGGCACCAGAACCTCGGCTATAAAGCCCTCAGCCTCCGATCGCAAAATGTTGCGCGCCTCTGGCATGAAAACACCGTAGGCCACAGTGACGTAGGGAACGGGGACGAAAAAAAGGGCCAGTCCCAAGACCACCAAACCACCAAAAGTGATCATGACAGCACGGTGTCGAAGCCGCGCCAAAAGTGGCGAGCTTATTATAAACCAGCCTCCCTTGATCAGCGGCAAGCCAATCGTGCCAAACAAAGCAAATACTGCCAGAATAAGACCTAAAGGCTGAAATCGACCAGCAATGTAAACCGAGATCGCGATGACGATCAAGATCCGATACGCTAACGATAAAACCGCATAGCTTAGAAGCCAAATGCGTTCGCTCATCTCTCTTCGCGGTTGAGAAAGATTGCGGATCTTCAAGATGTAGCGTTGCACTAAGTACCAGAAGTACTTGTTAGCCTGCACGGCAAGGTTCGGTATCTCAATCAAATCTGACAATATAAAATACCCGTCAAAGCGCATGAGTGGATTACCATTAAATGCGATTGTCGAGATGCTGCCAATCAGCATGACGTTAAAAGCTAAAGCGCGCGCAGCACCCGGTTCGGCGTTGATCCAAAAGATCAAGGCGAAGGCAGCGAGCGTCAGTTCCACAACGATTCCGGCTGACGCCACCCCCGCGCGCTGCCATTTTGACGAAAAGGCCGTTGATTGGGAAGCATCGACATAAGGAACAGGCGCAAACAGCAAGAACAAAAGGCCGACTTCGCGCACCTCACCGCCCCATTGGCGGGTGGAATAGGCATGGCCCAATTCATGCAGAAGTTTGATGACAGGATAGATCAGCGACACAAGAAGCAAGTCCGCCCCAAGAAAGGCACCTTCACTGGCCGTGTGCGACAAATCCTGCCAGTTCGCAGCAGCCAGCCAAACCGCAACCCCCATGAGGCACAGCCACATCCCAACAGCCATCTTTGTGAAGAGCGGCGCAATAATCCATTGGGTGCGGCGCAAAAAGGGTTCGGGGTCAAACAGGGGCACACGAATGGCCAAAGGATTGCTGATCCGCGACACCATCTGCCGCCAAGCCTTTCGCTGGGCGCGCGCCGCCAATTCACCCATGTCAGGCGTGATGTCCGACGTTATGAGATCGGCTTGGTAAAGCTGGCTCAAGAGGTTGATGACATCGGACTGCGTGGGCGGATCGTCGGGAAAACGCTGGCAGGCATCTTGCCAAAGGCTTTCTATACTCTGCGTGCCGTCCATGCGCCCAAAAAGGTAATGGCCTTTCGGCGTTAGTCGATTAAAGCCCCCCGACTGATGATCCTGCACCACATGCCAAACATGGCCGCGGAAAACTTGCCGGTGAAAATCAACATGCCGCCGCACTCTGGGGCACAGTTGCGACACCCGGTACCATTCAGCGGATAGAAATGTTCCAGCCATCTCAGACCGGCCACTGCGACCAAAGCATAAGCCTCAGCCGATCAAAGACTGGCGTCAGCCACACCGACCAAAGAGGGCGACGCCCAACCTCAACCCGCGCGACCCCCTGCATGCCGTGCAGCAATGCCGGTTCAGATTGGTCAAGCATCGCCAGAACACGATAAGAGGTCTTGCCATCCCCATATCGGGCCACAGGCTGCACAGCGCTGATATGGGCGCCAAAGACCTGATCAGGCAAAGCCGTCATGCGCAGCCAGACAATCTGCCCGGGCGAAAGATTGGATATCCGCGATTCGTCCACAGCCAGTACAACCCGGAAGTCATCAAGGGGTGCGACCGTCATCAATGGTTGGCCCTTGGCAACCGAAGCCCCAATAGACTGGCTTAGATCACCCGAGATCACCAACCCGTCAAACGGCGCGCGCAATGCCACCCGACCAAGCTGAATGTCGATCAGTTTAATCCTCGCAGCGGACTGCTTGACCCGAGCCTCACGAATTGCAGTTTGATTTCGGTCACGGGTCGCAATCGACTTGTCAAGTTCCAGTTGCTCTTGCTCTGCGTCGGTGACGAGCCGGACACGTTCCAGCACAAGATCGCGGTCATCCATACTGACAAGGATCTGACCGGCCTTCACAACATCGCCTTCGCGCACAGGCGCGTCAGCAATGAAACCATCAAAGCTGGCACTGATGATCCGCTCAGTCGAGCCTTCCACCACGGCACTGGCGGTAACGATCGCCATCTGCCGGCCCAAAAGCAGAATTGCAAAAAAAGCGATAGCGCCTAGAACGATCAGTTTTCGAGCGAATTTCTGCGGCCCCAACAAAAGCTTAAGTTGCCTTTTGAACGTGCGCCACGCTTTAAGAGAAAGCCACGCATCATTCGCCTCTTTTTCTTTCAAGATGGGCGCAATCACGGTGACTGTTGCTTCAATCAAGTCAAGTTCATCTGGCACAAAAGGTTTGTCAGCCGGACGCTCGAACAAGATGGCCGCGTAGCAATGGTCACCTTCATACATCGGAACGGTAAAGAGGCTAACACCACCAAGGGCGCGGTTCATTTCACAGTGGGCCACGCAAAGCGGTGGCGCCAACCCCTCAAGCACGGGCCAAACCAAAGTGGCATCTTGGTCCACGGCTTCATGCATCGCAGTTTCTATGAGGCGCACATCGCGGAGGTTTTTCTTGAATTCCGAGGCGTTTGATATCGCCTGAAGGCGAATATGGTTGCGGCGAAAGACACCAAAGGCCACGCGGTTCGCATTAAACCGCAGCGCAAGATCGGTGACAGCGGCTTGTGCAGCGCCCTTAAACCCTTCTGCCTCGACCACAACAATAACTGTCTTCAACACGTCGCCAGCGGCATCAAGCCGTTGATCGGCGCGCTCTACTTCCTCTGCGCTCAAGGCATTTACCAGCCATCCAGATGCCGCCTGTACAGCCGACAAAAGAGCTGCCAGCGAGGCGGTGTTAGCCAACTTTGCCTCCACCCCAATCACCGCTTCGACCCGGTCGAAAATGGCCAGCGGAATGACCAAAGCGGCTATTTCGGCGGAATGTGCGGGAATGCCTTGGCCCGGGACGCTGCCAGTTACAATGACTTGGCCACGTTCAAAGGCCTGCCCCATAGCACCGGTCAGCAAGGCTGTCGGCAATCGACGTCGGGGGGCGCGACCCAGATCAAGCCCTTCAGGGTGCAACTCATCGGCAAGGTTCACGCAGATGAGATCCAGCCCAACTCCAGGAAGTCGCGCAAACAGCGGCAGCACAGCCATGACCCACGCCGCCGCAACCTCTTTAAATCCTTGGATCGAAGCAATATCGGCGAGGCCAGAAAAATCCTGCATCGAAGGTTCGCTTCGAACAACCATGTCCATTGGCTGCGCTGCACCGTTCTGGTCCATCACGTGTGAAGCCTTGGAAAGGCCAATTGAAGAGCCACTATCATCAAAGCTTTAGAGTTCCCAAACCTCACCAGACCCCGCTGCGATTTACCAATCGTAGCACGCGTCAGGATCGTCAGTTTGTCTGCATGGTACCATGGTTTGGTGTGCAATCTGGCCTGCCCTAAACGGGTTATGCGCGATACAATTTCAATATTCTCACACACGAACTGCAAGTGCAACGCTTTTGGAAATATAGTCTGCACCCAACCCCCCTTACCGGCGCACCCCAAATGAACCTATCGGTTCCTTCATCCGGGGGGCTTCAGTGTTCAACCTCACTAAGCGTCCATAAACCACATCAGGCGACCATCCAAAATCCGCCTTTGCTGTCGAAGTACGACACTTGTTTCGTCGTAGTCTTCAAGTCGATGACGGCAGTAGATCCTTGGGAATAGCTGCGTGTTGCCGAGGTGACGGGGGTAAAGGTTTTTGTTGCCGCATTGTAGGTATAAGTCGGCGTCCCTTTTGCAGACCCGGCAGCAAGGGGGGCTGCCACGGTTATGACTGCTGGGTTTACCAAATAGGCCACCTTGGCAACGGAAGGTGCGTCGCGCGTGACGCCAGAGTAGATGCTGGTCAGGCTTACGGCATTGTCCTGAGCTGATAGAACAGAACCACCAGAGACGTTAACCCGCATTTGGGCGGCCGATTTTGTGCCAAAGGCCACATCGCCCAGCGTCGACTTCACGATCATGTCCTGCGCACCTGTGCCGATCAGGTAAGACAAGTTGGCCGCGTTCACCGTGGCGCCGTCGAGGAGTTGAACCGACCTGCGGACAACATTGGCGCTGGTATTGGATAAAACACTGCTGACGTATTGGTACCCCCCAGATGCCACAAACCGAAGAATTGTGGCATTGCCCGCCGCAATGCTATTGCCTTCGCGCGCATGCCCACTGCCGCTGGCCGAGGACAGTTCTCCAACCGATCCGCCCGATCCACCGAACAAGATGTCAGCCCCGGCTGCGTTCGCAGCCGTCGCAGCACTGCCGGTTGATGTTAATAGGCCACCAAATAGATCAGACGAACCACCAATGATGTCATCTTGACCGCCATTTCCAAAGACCACGTCCGATCCAGAGCCGCCTTCAATATAGTCGTCCCCGTCCGTTCCCACCCCAGCGAAATCAGTGATCGAGGCTTTGACAGCAAGCATCACGCCCCCGCCCACAGTTCCAATTTCCGGCGAAGCGAGCGAGCCGAAGACGTAATCGAGCATCCCGGGACTGGTTGGGGTGAGCAGCGTGCTGCCGCCGGTGGCGCCAACCACTGACTGGCCCATAAACTTGGCCCCAGCCTTTTGCAAGCTTATCAGCTTGGCATAGGCATCCGCGCCGCTCCATGCGCCAACACCTAGATTTTCAGAGATGTCGCTTTTACCGTTCCTGTTCAGATCCAACGCACCATCACCTTGGATCACATCAGCCCCGGCCTGGCCAAACAAGGCGTCATTGCCAGCCCCGCCTGCAATCATGTCAGCCCCAAAGGTTCCTGCTGCTAGCGTGGGCGAAGTGAACAGCCAGTACCCACGCGAGGGACTGTCGGGGCTTGCCATAGCCGTCGCGTCGGCCGTGGTACCACCTGTTCGCATCCGCAGATCAGTTGCCTTGCGCAGGATTGATCCGCTATCGCCCAGCACCGCATCGTTGCCCAACCCAGCATCAATAACATCACCCAGATCGGACGATGCGGTCACAAGTGTCAATTTGATATCCAATGCGTTCAGGAAGTGCCCGCCGATGATATCGTCATCGCCCGCCATGCCGTACAGAATATCCGCGCCCTGTCCGCCAACGATCAGGTCTTGGCCCGCACCGCCGGTTATAACATCGGCTGCGCCACCCTCGGTTGCGCCGGTGAATTTTGATGAAAGTACATAGACGGCACTGGCCGTCAGATAGGTCGCCGGGTCGACGATGCCGGTGATCTTGGCATGATCGCCAAAGATGACATTGTTGCCAGCGGAGGCGGAAATCACGTCCGCTCCGAAGCCGCCAATGATCACATCATTGCCCGCACCGGCCTGCAGAGTGTCGGCACCACCATTTGTCGCCAGCAAGGATTCGATCAGCACTGGCAAACCAGAGCCTGCTTGCATCGCGGCGAAAGTGATCTGGCCATGATCGCCCAAGATGATATTGGCCCCCGCAGGTGTATTGGCCGCCAACCCGGCAGATGTGGTGATCTTGTCGCCACCTTCTCCGCCCAGAATGATCGAACTGCCACTGCCCGTGTTGATCACATCAGCACCGCCCGCGGTCACTATCGTGGTGGCCACGCTGGACAAATTCATCGGGATTGACCCGCTCGCGGTCGGTTTCATCGAGGTTCCGGCGATCAGCCCCTCATCACCGACGATCAGCACATTGCCGTTGCCTACCGTAATGGTGTCGGCATAGGCCCCGCCCATAACGATGCCCGCAACATTGCCCAGTGTTATAGTATCAGCCCCACCAAGGCCACTGAATGCCACGTCGATATGCAGTGCCAATCCAGTAGTGCCGTCGAAGGTCAACTTCGCATGGTCACCGATCACGATGCTGCCTGCGCCCGATGCGCTGGCATTGCCAAGGCGTATGGTGTCATCCCCGACACCAGCCATGACAATGCTTCCACCGTTACCGGCCACGATCGTATCTGCCCCACCTTCGGTTGCAGACAGGCTGACGATCTCAGTCACTTGCCGCATCGGTTGGCTCAGCGCGGATGCATTTGTAGAGTTGCTGACGATCCGGGCATTATCGCCAATAAGGATATGGTCGCCACCGCCGACTGTGATGCTATCGCTGCCGTTCCCGCCCAACATAACCGACGATCCGTTGCCCGCGACGAGGGTGTCATTGCCGTCTGTCTTGGTCATCAGAGTTTCAACCGCCGTGACACTGCGTGACGTCACAGTTGTATCAAAACTTACTATTAAATGATCGCCACCAAGGATATTGGCCCCATCGCCGCCATAAAGAACATCTGCCCCGGTGCCCCCAATCAAAATGTCAGCTCCCGCGCCAGAGCGCAGGGTATCTGCGCCACCAACGGCTGTGGCGGTAGAGGTGATTGTGGTGATCGCGCGCAGGCCTGTGCCCGTTTGACGGAACAAGATGTCAGCAAAATCACCAATCAGGATGTCATCCCCAAGGGCCCCAGATGCGCTGGTGCTGGCAGAGCCTATCCGGTCGGCCCCCAAACCGCCCACCATCAGATCATTACCAAGACCACCATCAAGAATGTCACTGTTGCCTTTGGCCGTGTCGGTAGACCGAAGGGCAGCGACAGACCAGACCTTGCCAAGCTGGAAAGTGGTTCCGGTTGTGGACGCAAGCGCCGCAAGATCGCCGATCATCACATCATCGCCGTCCCCACCGGACAAGTCATCATAGCCCGGCGCACGACTGTCTGCCGAAGGTTTGGCGGTCGAGGTCACTGCGATGCTGGCCACCATCACTTCGCGGGTCACCATTCCAACCGTCAAACCGCCATCGCCAAGGATAACGTCATCCCCGGCACCGCCAAAGATCATGTCATCGCCAGAACCGCCTGCCAAAATGTCGTGGTCAGCGCCACCCAAGATTGTGTCATTTCCGGTGCCGCCATCCACAGCAACGCGGATGATACCAGCACCACCCGAGGCGGTAAGTTGCGATAGATCAATGAAATCGGTATTACGCGTGGACGTGACCAAGGCATTGAAGGCCCAGCCATTGCCCCCGGCCGATCCCACCACATCGCTGTAGCGGGCGCCGTATGTATCGGAATCTCCAAACACCGCTAGCGCAGAGCCATCACCGATGCTGGTTACAGTGATGCGGTCTGCCCCAGCACCCCCATAAATCACCGTCATGGCAACAACAGCCGTGCTATCGGCACTGGCATTCAGGCCACTTGCGCTGATGGTGTCTGCTTCGCTGCCGTTCAAAAGCTCGGTCGTCTCAAAGCCACCAAAGCTGATCCCACGTTGGTAGATCCGCACGCCATCAACCCCGCCAGAAGTGCCCAGCGTCAAACTACCCGTGACCATGCCAAGGCCCGACAGCAAGGTCCGTGACCGCCCGTCAAAGCCCACCGAGGTGGCCATCGTTCCGGTCAAAGCCGTTGACGCCCCATCATTGAACACCACAATCCTGTCAGCCGTCGTGGATTCCGAGGTCAAACTAGTGATCGCAGCAGCTGCGGTGTAGGCCTCTTTCTGCAAGAACACCGGTGCCGAGAAGCGTTGCGCATAAACGCGGCCCGCATCGACCAGAACGGGCCCCGAGATCGATCCAAGCAGGTGACTGCCGGCCCCAAAGGTTTTTTCAGTTACTAGGATATCGCTTTGGCCAACAGCCGTTTTTCCAGCCTTTGCCACCCATGCATCGATCGTCATCGACGCTGTAGCGGCGTAGGTCACTGGTGTCATGGACGTGCCGCCCGCGTCAATCGCGCCGCTGGATGCGGCCACCAGAATTGAGCGCGTCCCATCACCGGCGATCGATACAAAATCATTGCCCAAATCCCCGATCAGACGGGTGGCTGTGCCTGCCCGCGACGATTGTAGGTAAAGCGCATCGTCGCCTTCGCGCGCATCGACGTCGATGAATTCCTCAGTTTGAGAAAGACTAATATTTAGACCAGCGCCCCAAATTCCGCTCATGGCAGAAACCAAGGCGTCAGACTGTTCGGTGCCGTAAACACGCAAGCTATCCGTGCCGTTGCCCCCGACGACCTCAATCAGCCCGTTGACCTTGTAAAGATCACTCGCTGTCAGGGGTTTTGCCTTCAACAGCGCCTGTACCGTTACGGAATCGTCGCCGTCACCGGCTTCTACGCGCAAAAGCGCATTGATCGAGTTGACGGTGAAAGTGTCTGTCCCTGCCCCGCCGCGCAAAAGCGTGTCATAACGCGCGCCGTTTGTGACATGGCCGCGCGTCACTTGCGTGCTTTCGAAGATATCCGCCAAACTTTCGCCAGAAGGTGCGCTGCCATAGATCTGACCCATCACAAAACGGTCATTCCCATCCCCACCGTCTAAGATGGTGGCCGCAGAATTGTCATCTGAAATAAGCAAGTCATCACCCGCCAAGGCCATTACAACCAATCCGGCATCGATATTGCTGTTGTAGCTTATTCTTTCTTGGTCAGCCGGCCGTCCGGCAGCATTCGTAAGGTTCTGCTCTGGTGTCCCGTGTAACAGCGCAACATAGGTGGTGCGGCTTAGGAATGTATCGTCGTCAGATGTCCCAAAGATGTTCAACCGATCAAGGCCTCGGCCGCTAGAACCGGTGTCAAACACGCGAATGTCGTAATTCACTGCCGCAGCCGCACCTGTTTCCGAACCGAAGGTGAGCACATTCACTGTATCGCTATCGGCCCCGCCGTCGATCAATAGGCTGTCATTGGCACCCTGACCCGGCAAACGAATCACATCGACCGTGTCGACCCCAGCACCACCAAGAACTATGCTTGTGCCCCCCAAGGCAGACAAATCCATCAAGCGCAGATAATCGACCCCATCCCCAAGCTGAAGCGTCGAGGCCACCGCCCGCACAGAGCCAGTTTGGAAAAGCAAGGTGTCATTGCCAGCGCCAGCGTCGACCAGCAATTTCTTTGTGACATTGATGCTGCCAGCAATTTGGGCAAAGAGGTCGTCGCCATCCCCCAATGAAACAGACATGTCACCCGCTGTTGTCAGGGCAACATCGGTCATTGTCATGTAATCAGCCCCGGCCGACAGCGTCACTGCCACACCGCCGCGCCCAACTTGGGCGCTTATAGCCTGCAGTGTCACAACAGAATTACCAAGCCCAGCATCGGTCAGCACCAGACTATTATACGCTGAGATGTTGCCTTTAATATCTAAGGTGTCCGTCACTGCATCACCAGCACCCATGTCCAACATCACATCAGACTGCTTACTGATGATGCCAGAGGTCGCGGTAACTTGAACCACATCTGCCCCGGCGCCCAAGGACCATGAAACCAAAGCAGTCGCCGTGATAACACCGTTGAACGTGACGATTTCGTTGCCCGAACCACCGATCAGACTAAAATTTAGTCCAGCCGTGGCGGACTTGTCCAAGAGATAGGTAGCCCCCCGCGGGCCGCTATTCTTGAGCGTAATATTGGCCCCTGCGTCAAGTTCATCCAGCAGGTGAAGGGTTGAACCAGCGCCCGTGACCGCGCCCAAATCAAAGGTGATGCTGCCTATCGTGGCAGTAACTGTTTTGTCGAGCGTTACGGTGTCTGCGCCACCGCCCGTGGCAAACAAGATATCTGTGCCAGCCGTGAGGCTTCTCTTGATGGCGATGATTTCACTTCCAAAGGCGCCTTGAAGCGCAAACGAGGTTCCCGCAACGATCGCCTCGTCCAGTGTGATCACTGCACCGTTGGTGTTGGAATTGACGATGGTAATCGATGTGGCGGCGTTCAGCAGCGAATTCAGATTCAAGAACTCACCTTCGCCACCGAAACTAGAACTTCCCCCACTGCCCAGATCAATCCGCACAGAAGACGCCGTACTGGCCATGTTGCCAGCCAAGATGACACTGTCGGCCCCCGCGCCACTTGAAATCACAAATGCGCCAACAGAGATGATCTCTTTCGCGGCAAAAATCGCATCCTTGCCCGTTCCCGTATCAATCTCGAAGGTGCTGCCAGCGGTAACGCTGTCCAACAGGCGCAACGAATTGGCCGAAGGTCCATAGGCGCGCAAAGCCATAGCACCGCCCGACACCATCGTTGAGATCGCCTCAAACGTCTGTGTGCCACCGGCAACGCCAAAGCCAAGGTCAATCAGCATATAGCCTGTGGTTGCGGTCATCTCTTTGTAAAGCTTCAAGGCATCGTTTGCGGCATCCGTAAGGATCGACAAATTGCGCCCCGCCGTCACAGTTCCAAACAAGGCTATGCTGTCAGCACCGGCTTTAGACGAAATCAGAATATCTTGCCCCGCTACAAGATTGTCCGACAGCGTCAGGGTAAAGTCGGCAGCGCCGCTTGACAAAATCTTCACATCGGTTCCCGCAGTGACGATCCCGCTTGTGACGGACATCACCTGCTCCTCGCCCGAGTCCGAACCACCCATATCCACCAAGATGCTGCCAACATTGGCTTTCATACCGCCGCGAACGGCAAGGCTGTCATTTCCATAGCCCGTTTGGATACGGGTATCACCTTGCGATTGTAACTTCCCATCAAGTTTCAGGGTGTCGTCACCGCCGCCAGTCCATATGTCAATCGCGCCACCAGCGGTAACCGTGCCGGTCTTGGCAAGGGTGATCGTCATCGTCCCACTGGTATCGGGGTTGCCTGAAACGGCCGCCCAGAGTGTCGTGTCACTGTAATTATTGGATAAGGGAGCAACAGAATCGGATCCGATGTTAATGGTCTTGGCGAGAGAACCTACGTATTTGTAAAGCGCAACTTTGGTACCTGTGGTCACCAGAACCAAGTCACCTGAAGCGACCCTAACACTTTGATAAACACCAATTGTGGCTTCAAAATTGGCTTTGGGCAAAGTGTATATTCGGATGTCCCCGGTCGCCGAAAGCGCGCCCGTCACCGAAAGAGTGTTCAAGAGATCTGCATCAGTGCCCATGTCAATCTTCAGATTGCCTGCAGTGACCACGATGTCGTCTGTGAGGGTGATTTTGTCACTGCCTGCCGCCGAAATCACAGTCACGTTTTTGCCAGTCAACATGGATTCAAACAGCAGAATGTCATTCCCATCGCCAGTCATCACGATGATATCACCCGACGCAGTCAAGATCCCTGGGGTAGAAATCTCTGCGACACTATCGCCGGTTGTTCGAATGTCTATATTGGTCTGGGCATTGACCGCACCCGTCAGGCTGATCGTCTGTGTTGTCTGCGTCTCGCTGTTGGCGAGATTGATGATCACGCTGCCTCTTGTGGTGGTTATTGGCCCCAGTACCGTCAGACTGTCAGCCCCGCCACCCGTCAAGACCTCAATGTCATCGCCTGCGGTCAGCGATCCGGCATTGGTGACCTGCAGAGTTGCCTTTCCGGTATTGGCAAAAATGGTCGGTTTGCTCCAAAGGGACGCATCGCTATAGGCCTGTGTCGCAAGGTTGGCAGAGAGAGTTGTCAACCCCAGGTAAGTGTATATCACCGGACGATTGTTGGTGTTCACCTGCACAAGATCGCCATAATTAAGCGTCACAAGCTGCGCCACGCCGGAGGTTACTGTCCAATCGACCTCTGCCAACTTGTAAATTAGAATATCGCTTGCAGCAGTAATTGCCGCTGAAATCTCAAGGCCATCGTTACTGGTATCATTGCCAAGGTCAAAGGTAATGTCCCCCGCTGTCGACGTGACTGTGCCGCTGATTGACACGGTATCCACACCAAGCCCAGTAGACAAAAGAACGCTGCCCGCAGCGACAGTCGCGCTTGAGGTGATGCTGTCGGTTCCCGTATCCAAAGTGACCGTCATGGCATCGACAACACTGATCGCGCCGGTCATCGACAAGGTCGTCCCAACCAAACCCGTGGCACTGATCGTCAGATCATCGCCTGCCGTTATGCCGCCCGCCGTGAAGGTCAAGAGTTGCGGCGACAACACACCGTTGCCGTCGTTCAACGTGACAACAACATCGCGCGTCGTCGCCCGGATAGCGCCAAGAATGGTCAGCTGGTCAGAACCATCGCCCGCCGTGATCACCACATCTCTGGCGCCTGTCAAAGTTCCCGCCGCGGTGGTCGAAAGGGTCAAGACCCCTGGGTTGAAATTCAAAGCAGGGTCCAACAATTTCTGGATCACCAGATCATTTGCCGCCGAAATCGCTGCCGAAATAGTCAGGCTGTCGTTACTGGTATCATTGCCAAGATCAAAGGTAATGTCACCCGTTGTCGACGGGGCTGAGCCGCGGATGAACGATGTAACTGTGCCGCTGACTGACACGGTATCCACACCAAGCCCCGTGGACAAAAGAACGCTGCCCGCAGCGACAGTCGCACTTGAGGTAACACTGTCAGTTCCCGTGCCCAAGGTGACCGTCATGGCATCGACCACACTGATCGCGCCGGTCATCGACAAGGTCGTTCCAACTGCCCCGGTGGCACTGATCGTCAGATCATCGCCTGCCGTTATGCCGCCCGCTGTGAAGGTCAAGCCTTGGGCCGACCCGTTGCCGTCGTTCAACGTGACAACAACATCGCGCGTGGTCGCCTTGATAGCACCAAGAATGGTCAGCTGGTCAGAACCATCGCCCGCCGTGATCACCACATCTCTGGCGCCTGTCAAAGTTCCTGCCGCAGTTGTGGATAGGGTCAACAG
>CANIKY010000074.1 GCA_947468085.1 Paracoccaceae bacterium
GTGGTTATAGCCCACGCCGAAGTTGGCGAGAATCTGCGCGCGGGGCTTGGGCACATCGGAAAAGACATCCGCTTTGAACAGATCGCCCAAGGTGGGCAGCACCGCATCATAATCGCGCAGCGCCGCGCGCAACTCGGCCGCATCCATCGCCGTGGGCAGATCGCGGTGGGTCACCTCGAACCGGGTGCGGGCGCGGTCGACGACTGACTGCGGCATAGTGCGTGTGATCAACAGTTTCAAAACAGCTTCCCCCCCAAGGGCACATCCTGCCCAGGACCAATCAACACCACCTGCCCTTGTTCATCGGGCAAACCTAAAACCAACACCTCGGACAGAACTTTACCGATCTGGCGGGGGGGAAAGTTCACCACGGCCAAAACCTGACGGCCCACCAAGCCCTCACACGTATAATGCGCCGTGATCTGGGCCGAGGAACGTTTTTCGCCAATTTCGGGCCCAAAATCGACCCATAGCTTATAGGCGGGCTTGCGCGCCTCGGGGAAGGGTTCGGCGCGGGTGATGCGGCCCACACGGATGTCGACCTGTTCGAAATCTGCATGGGTGATCATTTTCCCAACTCTCGCCCCCGTTCGGCGGCAGCATGGGCGGCGCGGGCCATCAGGGGGGGCAGGCCTGTGACAGGATCCATCAGATGGGCCAAGGCGGCGGCAGTGGTGCCGCCCGGAGAGGTGACATTGATGCGCAACTGCGAGGCGGGTTCGGGCGAGCGGTAAGCCAATTCCCCCGACCCGCAGACCGTGGCACGGGCGAGTTTCATGGCGATCTCGGGCGACAGCCCCTCAGCCACGCCAGCGGCGGCCATCGCCTCGATCAGGTGAAAAACATAGGCTGGGCCAGAGCCGGAAATGGCGGTGACAGCGTCAATCTGGTGTTCGCCGTCAAGTTCAACCACCTCGCCCACGGCCAGCATCAGGGCGCGGGCCAAAGGCAATCCCGACTGCCCCGCCGCATTGGCGCAAAGGCCGGTGATGCCGCGCCCGACCATGGCCGGCGTGTTGGGCATGGTGCGCACAATGGGCGTGCGTGCGCCTAAGGCGGCCTCAAATGTGGCGATCGAGGTGCCTGCGGCGATTGAGACAAACAAGGTTGTCCCATTGCCCAAGGCCTGCAGCGCGGGCAAAGCCGCCCCCATCATCTGCGGCTTAACCGCCAGCAGCGCCACTGCAGGCGCAGGCGGCACGCCAAGGTTCAGATGCACACCGCTGGCTTTTAGCCAATCACTCGGATTGGGTTCAATCACCCAAACCGACGATGCAGGAACCCCCGCCGCCAGCCAACCCGTTAGCAGGGCCGTGCCCATCTTGCCGCATCCCAAAAGCACCAAGCCGTCGCGGGCCACTTGATCAAGCATTCTCGCCTCCGAAGATTTTGATCGCAAAGTTAGGCGCGACCGTAAGCCTCGGCAATGGCGACTTTCAGGGCGGCTTGAGGTGTGTGATCTGACCAAGCCACCAGTTGAAAGGCAGGATAGAAGCGTTCACAGGCCATGACAGCAGCGCCAATCAAATGGTCGATCTGCTCTGGGGCCGCAATCTGCCCGCCGGTTAGCGCCAAACCATAGCGCCAAACCATCAGCTTTTTATCAGCCCAATAGGTGAAAGCCCCGGTCCAGACCATGTCGTTGCAACGGTTGAGCAGGTCGTAAAGCTGCAGATGACGGCCCTCGGGCGGCTCCATCTCAAACGTGCAGATCAGGCGCAGGGTTTCGTCTTGGGGCGACCAAGCCAAGGTCAGGGAATAGGTGCGCCACTGGCCTTCGACCGACATGGCGATCTGATCTTCGGTCACGCGGTCAAAGTCCCAATCGTGGTATTCTGCCAAGGTTTCGACCACATCAATGGGATGCAGGTCGTCATAACCCATAAGATCTTCTGCAAGTGACATGCCCGGCCTCATCATTATGCCGCTTGTTGGGTGCTACCCACCAGCGGCTGGGTGTCTGGCAAGGAGGTGTATGCGCCGACACCGACCTTACTAGATATAGTGGATGGACGAGGGAAGCCTGTAAAGACTTTTGTGCGAAAATCTTCTGTGGGTAAGTGGGATATCGCCGTTGTGCGTGGCCTTGTGTAGCTCAATGCTGCGAAAAACCGGTGCGCACTGCAATCTCCAGTCTCACTTACCACGCTGGGGAGGCGGCTTTGCAGTCCCCCCAGATTAGGTTAAAGATGATAGGCGCTTTGCAGCGATACGCCGGCATGGCCCTGCCGCGTGCGGGCCTGTCAGACGACCGAAGGAACCCAAAAGCAATGGCCAAAACCCTGACATCTCGCGTTGACAAGCTCTTATCCTCGATGGGCTACGGCTCACGCAGGGAAATCGCGCGATTGGCGATGGCGGGCGGCATCTTGCTAGACGCCACCAAACTTGCAGATGTCACCAAACGCATCTCGCTTACTGCGGATTTGCCAAGCCGCATGAAGATTGATGGCGAATCTCTTGATCCCATCGCGGGCATGGTCATCCTTTTGAACAAGCCTTTGGGCATGACCTGTTCGCACAAGGAAATCGGCAAGCTGGTGTATGATATCTTGCCCACACGTTGGAGACGGCGTGATCCGGCGATCTCGACCATCGGCCGCTTGGATAAGCAGACCTCGGGTCTTTTGTTGCTAACCGATGATGGCGACCTTCTGCACCGTGTCATAAGCCCCAAGCACCACGTCACAAAGACCTACCGTGCGACGCTTGCCCAACCGCTCAACGGCACCGAGGCTGCTCTGTTCGCTTCGGGCGATTTGATGCTAGAGGGTGAGGACAAGCCGCTGGAACCAGCTGAACTGAACGTGATCTCGGAAACAGAAGCCCTGCTTTCGGTGACCGAGGGGCGATACCATCAGGTGCGCCGCATGTTTGCTGCCGCAGGCAACCACGTTGAGGCATTGCACCGCGAACGTCTAGGTGGCCTGTTGCTGCCCGATGGCATGCTGCCCGGGCAATGGAGGCTGCTGCGTGAAGATGAGATCGCCTTGATCTTTCAGTAAGGCGAATGGCATCCGGCCACCCAGACTAAAGATCAAACGTCGCAAACACCGGCACATGGTCGCTGCCCTTTTCCCAGCCGCGCACCGGACGAAGGATGCGGCTAGAATGGCCAGAAGCGGCGATGTCTTTGGTGGCCCAGATATGATCTAGCCTGCGTCCTTTATCGCCCGCATCCCAATCGGGCGAGCGGTAGGACCACCAGCTGTACAAATTGCCCTGCGGGATGTCTTGGCGGGTAATATCAACCCAAAGGCCCGCGTCCATCACGCCATGCAAATGTTCAATCTCAATGGGCGTATGCGAGACGATTTTCAGTAAGCCCTTGTGGTTCCAAACATCATCCTCACGCGGGGCAATGTTCAGATCGCCGACCAAAATGGCGCGGTCAGGGCGTTCCCAGCGGAAATAGTCGCGCATTTCGGTCAAAAAATCCAGCTTTTGGCCGAATTTTTCGTTCTCTGCGCGGTCGGGAATATCGCCACCAGCGGGCACATAGCAGTTATGGATCGTCACGCCGTTTTCCAAACGCGCAGCCACATGGCGGGCGTGGCCGAGGCTTGCAAAATCACGCTCACCCGCGTCGACGATGGGCAGTTTTGACACGATCGCAACACCGTTATAGCCCTTTTGCCCCCGCGCGACCATGTAGCGGTAGCCCAAGGCGCGGAACTGATCCTGCGGGATCAACTCGACGGGGCTTTTACATTCCTGCAGACACAAAATGTCGGGCTGCTCTTCTGCCAAAAGTCGCGCAACCAATTGTTCTCTAAGGCGAATTGAGTTGATGTTCCAAGTGGCGATTTTCATTGAGCAAACCTTTGAGCGTTTGTGAGGCAGTATTTACCGGGTGATCGTATGCCCCCACATCGCCGACCGCAACCGAATCAGAGCAACGGAAAAGCGCCTTGGTAAGGCGCTTGATCCGCAATCTGTTGCTGAAATCGATACAAGAATGGAGATAAGTGTCCGGTGGATCACTCAGGACCCATGGCCCTGAAGGCGTTGTTCATAGTTGCGAACTGTCGTGCCATACCACGAGCCAGATCTTGCCGTAGAGACCCCCAGCGCATTCAGTTCATTAGCTATCGCGGCATAGGTTGCGCCTGAGGCACGCCTGCTGAGAATAGTTTGAGCAACACGCGCAGCATTCTTATCTGCTGAAGCTGAGATAGCTTCGTGATGTGCTTTGTGACCTTCCCGATAGCCACCAAGCTTGACGCCACGTGCCTTAGCCTCTCGAAGGGCTGCTGTAGTGCGCTTCGAGATGAAATCTCGCTCCTGTTCAGCCAAAGCCGCATAGATGTGCAGCTGAAACTTGTCCGCATGGGGCATAGATGCCACGCGAAAGTTCAGTTTGCGGTCCTCAAGCAATGTGGCGATGAATGCCACAGAGCGGCTAAGGCGGTCCAGCTTAGCAACGAGCAGGATGGCCCCTTCAGATTTTGCTAAAGCCAGAGCCTTCTTCAGTTCGGGCCGGTCTGCAAGGGCTCCACTTTCAATGTCCTGGAACCGCGCCAACACTTCCCAGGGAACTTCACTGTAGTTGTCCAGGAAAAGACCAATGTCTCGCACCTGAGCATCGAGCCCCAGCCCGCTATCACCCTGCTTTTTCGTGCTAACCCGCGTGTAGACCACAAACTGCTGCATCTTGGTCTCCCCTTGGCGTCTGGGAGCTATGTAAGAATGCAACGATCCTTGATGATTATTCGCGCTATATCATCGGTTGGAAGCTCTGCGGCACCATGCGGGCCCAGGATGTCACCGACACGCTCGACATCGCTTTGGCCGCATCAGGCTGCGACAGTGCGAAGGTTGTGCACAAACCGCGCCTGCTCAGCGACAATGGCGCGTCTTACATCGCTGGCGATCTGGCCGAATATCTTGCGGACAAGGGCATGAAACACATTCGCGGCGCGCCGATGCATCCACAAACACAAGGCAAAATCGAGAGATGGCATCAGACCCTCAAAAACCGCCTCCTGCTGGAAAACTACTTCCTAAAAGGAGAGCTTGAAGCCGCCATCGCAGCCTTCATCGACCACTACAACACCCACCGCTACCACGAGAGCATCGCCAACCTAACGCCAGCTGATGTCTACTTCGGGCGCGGCAAAACCATCCTGGCTGAAAGGAGACGCATCAAAAACAAGACCATCCAAAACCGCCGCTTGAACCATCACCGTCAAGCAGCATAACCTGAACCCGATGAGCCAATGACCTCCGCTCCAAAATCACCGCGGATGTTCCAAATCATTCGACGACGGACAGACATGACGCCGAACTTGAGCGTATACTTGCCCGAGGGCTGCTTTATGAGAGTGGCCATGTGCATTCTGTGTGCAAGATCTCGCAAACTTCGCCCACAAGCAAGCAAAATATCATGTAAATACATTGCAAAACAATGTACTAGGCATGTATAAATCAACTGGGATATCCCTGCTGGAGGCATCTTTTGCCCGACTCTTTTCCCCTTGGCCCAGCCCGGATGCAAGCGCTGCCCTCTGGCGCGCTGTTTTGGGCTGAGCAAAACTTACTGGTGGTTTCTGACCTGCATTTTGGCAAGTCAGACCGGCTTGCCCGCCGTGGCGGGGCGCTGCTTCCGCCCTATGAAACCCGTGCCACGATGATGAAGCTGGACCGTGACCTGACGACCACAGGCGCGCGGCGGGTGGTCTGTTTGGGTGATAGTTTTGATGATTTGTCCGCCGCAGGCGAGATGGGCGAAGAGGATCGCCTTTGGCTAACCCGCCTGATGGCAGGGCGCGAGTGGACATGGATCGAGGGCAATCACGATGCCGGACCCTTGGCCTTGGGCGGCACGCATCTGGCTGTGCTGCGGGTGGGCGGGGTGACGTTTCGCCATATTGCCACGGCGGAAAGTTTTGAAATCTCGGGCCATTATCACCCCAAGGCCCGCCTTCCCGGCCGCACGGCACCGTGCTTTTTGATCGATGCCGCGCGGGTGATTATGCCCGCCTATGGGGCCTATACCGGCGGGCTTTATTGCGACCACCCTGATTTGCAGGCCTTGATGCAGCCCCGTGCGCTTGCGGTGCTGACAGGCCCCACCTGCTTGGCGCGGCCCATGCGCTAAGGCCCGACCGCTTTTCAGCGTCGGGCCTTGCAATTGAAATAGTCTAAGAAGGGCAGTTTAGGCCGTCAGGCCCTTCGGCTCTGCCAAGCCATTGGCGCGGCAGCAGGCGGTGAGAGTGTTGGCCAAAAGGCAGGCAATCGTCATCGGCCCAACACCCCCCGGCACCGGCGTGATGGCCCCTGCCACGGCGGCGGCACTTTCGTAATGCACGTCGCCGACCAGCTTGGCCTTGCCATCGCGCTCGATCCGGTTGATGCCCACGTCAATCACCGTGGCGCCGGGCTTGACGTAAGCGCCCGTAATCATCTCAGCCCGGCCCACAGCGGCGACCAGAATATCAGCCCGACGGCAGACAGCTTCCAAGTCCTTGGTGCGCGAATGCGCGATCGTCACGGTGCAGCTGTCACCCAACAGCAATTGCGCCATCGGCTTGCCCACGATGTTTGACCGCCCGACCACGACCGCATTCATCCCCGCAAGCGAACCATGATGATCGCGCAGCATCATCAGGCAGCCCAAAGGCGTGCAGGGCACCATCGACTTTTGCCCCGTCCCCAGCAAACCGACGTTCGAGATGTGGAACCCGTCGACATCCTTGGCCGGATCAATCGCGTTGATCACCAGATCAGAATTCAAATGCCCCGGCAGCGGCAATTGCACCAAGATGCCATGCACCGTCGGGTCGGCGTTCAACTGCGCGATCAGCGCTAGCAGATGCGCCTCGGATGTCGACGCATCAAGGCGATGTTCGAACGAATTCATCCCCACTTCGATCGTCGAGGCGTGCTTGTTCTTCACATAGACCTTAGACGCCGGATCTTCGCCCACCAGCACCACGGCCAGACCGGGGACGATGCCGTTGTCGGCTTTCAGCTTGGCAACCGCGTCTGCCACTTGGGCGCGCACGCCTGCGGCAAAGGCTTTGCCGTCGATCACTTTGGCTGTCATGTCGGGTCTCCATAGCCAGCGACCAGTCCGGCGCGGCAGAGGTTGCAAAAAGGCAAATCGCCGCCCCGGTCAGGGAGCGGCGATGTTTTGGGTCTTAGAAAAGGCCTTCGACAAAGCCCTGATCGTTCAGGCGGATCACCTCGGCTGAGGGGACTTTGGGCAGGCCGGGCATGGTCATGATCTCGCCGCAGATGGCCACGATAAAGCCCGCACCCGCCGACAGGCGCACTTCGCGCACGGGAATGGTAAAGCCTGTGGGCGCGCCGCGCATGTTGGGATCGGTGGTAAAGCTGTACTGGGTTTTGGCCATGCAGACGGGCAGATGGCCGTAGCCCGCAGCCTCCCACGTTTTCAGCTGATCTTTGATCGACTTGTCGGCCTCTACCCCATCGGCGCGGTAGATGCCCTTGGCGATGGCTTCGATCTTGGCAAAGAGCGGCATGTCATCTGGGTAAAGGGGGGCAAAATTGGCCACACCGCTTTCGGCCAGTTTCACGACATGATGCGCCAGATCTTCGATCCCGGCAGAGCCTTGCGCCCAATGCTTGCACAGAAACGCGGTCGCACCCTGTTCGGCGACATAGGCTTTGACAGCTTCCACTTCGGTATCGGTGTCCGAGAAGAAGTGGTTGATTGCCACCACCACCGGAACGCCAAAGCCTTTGACGTTGGCAATGTGACGGCCCAAGTTCGGGCAGCCTGCTTGCACAGCGGCCACGTTTTCGGTGCCCAGATCAGCTTTCGCCACGCCACCGTTCATCTTCATTGCGCGCACTGTGGCCACGATCACGGCAGCGGCGGGCTTCAGGCCAGCCTTGCGGCACTTGATATCAAAGAACTTTTCCGCGCCCAAGTCAGCGCCAAAGCCTGCTTCGGTGACAACATATTCGCCCAAACGCAGGGCTGTCTTAGTGGCGATGACAGAGTTGCAGCCATGCGCGATATTGGCAAAGGGGCCGCCGTGCACAAACGCGGGGTTGTTTTCCAGCGTCTGCACCAAGTTCGGCTGCATCGCGTCTTTCAACAGAACGGTCATCGCGCCGTCGGCTTTGATGTCGCGGGCGTAGATCGGCTTTTTCTCGCGGGTATAGGCCACAACGATGTCGCCCAAACGCTTTTGCAGATCGTCCAGATCGTTGGACAGGCACAAAATCGCCATGACTTCCGAGGCAACGGTGATGTCAAAGCCAGTCTGACGCGGGAAGCCGTTCGACACGCCGCCCAAGGACACAACGATGTCGCGCAGCGCGCGGTCGTTCATATCCATCACGCGGCGCCACATCACGCGGCGCTCGTCGATATCAAGGCTGTTGCCCCAGTAGATATGGTTGTCGATCATCGCCGACAGCAGGTTATGCGCCGAGGTGATGGCGTGAAAGTCGCCCGTGAAGTGCAGGTTCATCTCTTCCATCGGCACCACTTGGGAATAGCCGCCGCCTGCAGCCCCGCCCTTCATGCCAAAGTTCGGGCCAAGGCTGGCCTCGCGGATGCACACGATCGCCTTTTTGCCGATGCGGTTCAGCCCGTCGCCCAAGCCCACGGTGGTGGTCGTCTTGCCTTCGCCAGCGGGTGTGGGGTTGATGGCCGTCACCAAGATCAGCTTGCCCATCGGCTTGCTTTCCAAGGACTTGATGAAAGTTTGACCGACTTTGGCCTTGTCGTGGCCATAGGGCAGAAGATGCTCTGCTGGAATGCCAAGCTTCGCGCCAATCTCCATGATCGGCTTTTTCGTGGCTTCACGTGCAATCTCGATATCGGTCTTAAAGGCCATGTCTTACTCCCGGGGGGCAAAGGGCTGCTTGGGTCGGTCATAGCGAAGGATGCGACCTATCCAAGTCGCTTTTCCGACACAGCCCACGCCAAATTCGCCAGAGAAGGTTTCCGATAGGAAAGATTATTGCCTTTGGGGAAAGACGGCTACCTTCGGCGTCGCCTTAGGCCTTGCGCGCCTCGTCCAGATGGGCCCAAACCCGCTGGTCGGGGATATGCAAGCGCAGGCTGTCGCCCAAGGCAAAGCTGCCCTCGCGTTCGACCCACGCCACCACCCCGCGCCGCCCTTTTGCGGCTGCGGCAAATGAGGCCCCAAAGCCCGGATGCTGCGCCTCGATCGCGCGAGACGGGATGGTGCAGGGGCGGTTGTTGAGGTTCACCACCAAGGTTGCCCCCGATGCTCCCTGTAGGCGGCTGCCGGGGGGGATATGGCTAAAATCGGGAATGCCCTCGACCACCATCGTCGCCCCCAGCAGGCTGGGCGACAGGCTTTCCAGTCCCATCTTGGCCGCAATCTGCGCCATCTCTTCTGCCGACAGGATCGACACCTGCCGCGTGTTGGCGATGGGGGTGTTCTTGCGGTAAAGTGGGGTCATCCTTGTGCAAGATGGCACGGATATGCCCTCGTGCGTCTCACCCTCGATGCCTGCAAACGTGGCCTTCAGGCTTTGGGACGGTTCGGCGTGCAGCAAGTCATAGGTGCCAATCATGCGGCCCAGAAAGGTGATGCGGCCGAAGTAGTCGGTGGTTTTGAGAATGGGCATGGGTAAGCTTTCCGCGAAAAATTCCGATTTGGGCCAGCATAGAGCGAAAAGAAAGGCCCCGAAACCTAAGGTTTCGGGGCCGGTGTCAGATTAAAACTGCAATCAGACCGAAGGCTCCGGTTCCATCCCAGGCCTGGCCGCCTTGCCCCGCGTTTTTGGGATCGACAGAACCGAGGTGGTGCCGCCACCGGCGGAGGGCTTGTCATCGTCGCTATGCAGCTTTTGGCCAGCAATCACCTTGCGGATTTCGTCGCCCGTCAGGGTTTCGTATTCCAACAGCCCATGGGCCAGCGCTTCAAAGGCGTCGTTTTGCTCTAGCAAGATGCGGCGGGCGGTGTCGTAGCCCTCGTCGATCAGGGATTTGACTTCCTGTTCGATCTTCATCTTCGTCTCTGCCGATACCGAGAAGCCACCGGTTGCGCCGTTATAGCCTTCGTGCGCTTCGGAATAGTCAATGTTGCCGATCACATCCGACATGCCCCAACGCATCACCATGGCCCGCGCCAGCGACGAGGCTTGTTGAATATCGCCCACTGGGCCAGAGGAAACACCCTCTTCACCGTATTTGATGATCTCGGCGGCTTTGCCTGCCATGGTCATGGCTAGCTTTTGCTTGCCCTCGTCCTTGTGCATCTGCAAACGGTCCATCTCGGGCAAGGATACCACCATGCCCAAAGCACCGCCACGCGGGATGATCGTGGCTTTATAGACCGGATCGCATTTGGGCAGGTTGATGCCCACGATGGCATGGCCCGCCTCGTGATAGGCGGTTTTTTCTTTTTGCTCGTCGGTCAAAACCATCGAGCGGCGTTCCGCCCCCATCATCACCTTGTCTTTGGCCTGTTCGAAATCGTCCATCGTCACAAAGCGGCGGCCAAAGCGGGCGGCCATAAGGGCGGCTTCGTTCACAAGGTTCGCCAAGTCAGCACCTGAAAAGCCCGGGCAGCCGCGCGCTATGATGCGCAAGTCGACATCGGGGCCCACGGGAACTTTGCGAGAGTGGACGTTCAAAATCTTCTCGCGGCCACGAATGTCGGGGTTGGGCACATGGATTTGCCGGTCAAAGCGGCCCGGACGCAGCAAGGCCGGATCTAGCACGTCTTTGCGGTTGGTGGCCGCGACGATGATCACACCCTCGTTGGCTTCAAAGCCGTCCATTTCCACCAGCAACTGGTTCAGCGTCTGTTCGCGTTCATCATTGCCGCCGCCGATGCCCACGCCGCGCGCACGGCCTACGGCGTCAATTTCGTCGATGAAGACGATGCAGGGCGCGTTTTTCTTGGCTTGTTCGAACATATCGCGCACACGGCTTGCGCCGACGCCCACGAACATCTCGACAAAGTCAGAACCCGATATGGTAAAGAACGGCACCCCCGCCTCACCGGCAATGGCGCGGGCCAGCAGTGTCTTACCCGTGCCCGGAGGGCCCACGAGCAAAGCCCCTTTGGGGATCTTGCCACCAAGGCGCGAGAATTTCTGCGGATTGCGCAGGAATTCGACGATCTCTTCCAGTTCTTCTTTGGCCTCGTCGATGCCAGCCACATCGTCAAACGTCACGCGGCCCTGCTTTTCGGTCAAAAGCTTCGCGCGGCTTTTGCCAAAGCCCATGGCCCCACCACGCCCGCCGCCCTGCATCCGGTTCATGAAAAAGATCCACACACCAATCAGCAGGATAAAGGGCAACCACGCGGTAACGATTGTCATCAGGCCAGATTGTTCCTGCGCATCGGCCCGCACACCCACGCCCTTTGACAAAAGACGATCTGTCACTTGTTCGCCTGCAGGGCGGATGGCCACATAATGGCTGCCATCTTTGGCGGTGACCTTAATCTGTTCGCCGGCCAGCGTAACGCCCTTGACCTCGCCCGCGTCGACTTGGGCTATAAAGTCAGAATAAGAAACCGTCTGGGACGAAAAGCTGTTCGTGCTGTTAAACAGGTTGAATAAGGCTAGCACCAAGACCAGCAGCACCACCCAGAAAGCAATATTGCGCGCGTTTCCCACCTGAAACTCCTTTTAGCGCGGCTTGCCTGTCAAAGGCGCACCGCTTCAACCTCTAAGATAGAGATTCATTCGGCCGGTTCAATGCGATAACGCCAAGTTGTTGCTTCAAAGCAGGGGATGCAGCGGCAAAGCGCGGATCGACGCTGTCTGAAACCCCGCCAAAGGGGCCGCAATCAGCTTGTCACCCAGCCAAACGGCAGGGGATGCGAGCAGCGCCGCCCTTGGCAGGCCCGTGCTGCGCCAATCTGGGCATTGGACCAAACCGGTGGTGTCTAGCGCACCCACCTCTGCGCCTTGGGGCAGATCGCCTGCCACCCGCCAGCGCCCATCCCAGATTTGATCGGCATCGCAGCGCGGGGTGGTGACCTTAAATTCGCGCAGGGCGCGCAAGACCCCGCGCGCTTGGGAAAAGCGCACGCCTGCCAAGGTTGCGGCCTGTCCCTGAGCCAGCCGCATCAGCAATTGGCCCAGTTGTTGGCCGCGCGGCGCATAGTCTGCGGGGGCAATCCACAAAATCACCCGTTGCAGCACGCGCCTCTGGGTTTCGGCAGGAGCAGTCCATAGCGCGGGGTTGATAAGAACAGTACCGGCCTCTTCGCGCAGGGTTTGGGTGGCCCATTGGTCCGCCAAAACATCCAGTGCGGCCCGGGCCTCGGCCAAGTGGTCTGCGACTTGGGCAAGGCGGGCAGGGGTAAGGCCCAAGGGTTGCAAATGGGTCAGGGCTGCGCGGGCGCGCACGCGCTCAAACCTTGGGTTGTTGTTTGAAGGATCCTCGACCCAAGTTTTGCCTTGTTCTTGCAGCCAAAGGCGCAGGTCCTTGCGCGCGAAATTTAGCAGGGGGCGCTGCCACAAGACGCCCCCTTCTGACCAATGGCCCGCCATTGTGGCCAATCCATCCACACCCGCGCTGCGTTGCAGGCGCATAAGGAAGGTTTCGGCCACATCGTTTTGGGTGTGGCCCAAGGCCACAGTCGCTATGTTGCTTTCCCGCGCCCATGCCGCGATTAGGCTGCGGCGCGCTTTGCGGGCGATGTCTTGCAGGTTGCCGACGTGATCCCAGTTTTCCCAAAGCAGTGTGGTGTGGCAAAGGCCTAAAGATTGTGCAACCGCCGCCACCTGTGCCGCCTCGGCTGCGGCTTCCGTGCGCAAGCCGTGGTTCACCGTTACCACAGCGGGCTTCAAACCGCAGGCCACGGCCAGATGTAACAGCGCCATGGAATCGCCGCCGCCGGAAACTGCGACCCCCAAAGACTGGCGCGGCGCTAGGCTGGCCAAGAACCGCGCGGCAAGGTCGCTCAAGGACAGCCTTGGGCCACCATGGCGGCCTTGGCCAAAGCCTCGTCCGGCGTGCTGGGGAAGCGCTTGCCCACTTCGGCCAAGGTCACGCAGGCTTCGGGGCCTTGGCCCAGTTTGCCCAAGGCTTGTCCCAGTTTGATCAGCGATTGCCCGGCGAGTGGCCCCGTTTGGCTGGCCGAAAACGCATCAAGATAGGCGCGCGCTGCCCCAGTGGTGTCGCCCGCTGTGGTCAGGGCGTCGCCCCGATACATATCGGCTTGCGGCACTAACGGGCCGCCCGGATAGGCTTGGGCATAGGTCTTAAATAGGTCGGCGGCGCCCAGAAAATCTCCAGAATCCAGCAGTGCCTTGGCTCGGTCGAAATCTGCTTTTTCGTTGAGTGCAAGCTCCACCCCGTCCGTTGCGGCAGGCGCAGGCGGTGTTGCGGTGCCAGATAGGGCGGGGTCTGGCGTGGCAGCAGCCCCCGAAGCCAATGCGCCCAAATTGGGCGTCACGGGCAGTGTCGAGGGATCGCAGCCCTTGGTCAACTCGCACAGGCGAAATTCGATATCGCCAATGCGGTTGGTTCCATCGTTTACCACCGCGTTTAGCTTGAACTCGACCTGCTCGGTCTTAGCCGTCAACTTGGTCAGCGCCGCTTCGATTGCGTCAAGGCGTTGCAGGGCATCCCCCCCCGCGCTGCCATTGGCGGCAGCGCCGGAGGTGACAAGTTCTTGCTTCAAGGTCAGGAACTGAGCGGCTAGTTGCGCCAGCTCTGCCTTAACATCAGCCAGCGACTGCGCATCCTGCGCCAAGGCGGGTAGGGGCAGCAGCAAAGTGAGGGCAAAAAGCCAGCGCATCATGTCAAGCTTTCCTTATTTCATCGACAAGACGGTCACGGCACGGCGGTTTTGCGCGTAGCAGCTTTCGTCCGAGCAGACCGAAATCGGGCGTTCCTTGCCGTAAGACACGGTTTGGATCCGGTCGCCAGAAATGCCTTGCGCGATCAAATAGTTCTTGACCGCGTCGGCCCGGCGCGCCCCAAGGGCGATGTTGTATTCGCGCGTGCCTTGTTCGTCCGCGTGGCCTTCGACAATGATGGCATAGTCAGGGTTGGTTTGCAGCCACTGGGCCTGACCATTCAAGATCACGCGGGCCTCTTCGGTCACGGTGGATTGATCCACCACAAACAGAACGCGGTCGCCCACAGTCTGGTTGAAATAGGCAACCGAAGTCGGGTTTGACGGATCGCCAAGGCCCGAGGTGGTCACACCATTTGCCCCAAGACCGCCAGCCCCACCATTGGCGCCAAGATCGCCATCCTTGAAACGATCGGGGTTACGGCAGGCCGACAAGGCAAAGGCGGAAACGATCAAAAGTACCTTAACGGTTAGGGCAAAACGCGCAGTCATGGGGGATTTCCTCATTTTTGATGGCTCGATTGGGAAGGTCATAGCAGCTTTTCAGCGGTCTGTTAACCGCCTGTGTCGTGGTTAGGGTAAAAGGGGCGACCACGCCGGGTCAGAGGCGGGTCCAGGGGTGGGGACTTGATGCAGATTGCGGCCCGAAACGTCGACGGAAAACAGCATCGCCGAGCCTGTCGCCCCTTCGCTTTCGCGGGTGAACATCAAGACACGGCCGTTGGGGGCCCACGTCGGGCCTTCGTCCAGGAAAGACGCGGTCAGCAGGCGTTCTTCGCTGCTGTCAGAGCGGATCACGCCGATATAGAACCGCCCATCTGCCATTTTGGTGAAGGCGATCAGGTCGCCGCGCGGGCTCCAGACGGGGGTGCCGTATCTGCCCTTGCCCGAAGAAACCCGTGTCGGCTCTCCACCGGTGGCGGGCATCACATAGATTTGCTGCGCACCTGACCGGTCGCTTTCAAACACGATCTGGCTGCCATCGGGGCTGAACGAGGGGGCCGTTTCGATCGAAGGAGAATTGGTCAGTTGGGTCAAAGCGCCGCTGTCGATATTTAGCGTGTAAAGATCAGAGTTCCCGTCGCGTTCTAGGCTGAACACCACGGTGCGCCCATCTGGGGCAAAACGTGGGGCGAAGGTCATGGATCCGGGCTGTTCATCTAACACCCGCGTCGATAGATCAGACATGTTCATCACATAGATGCGTGGAAAGCCCGTGGCATAAGAGGTGAACAGCATCCGGTCGCCATTGGGCGAAAAGCGCGGGGCCAAAACGATCGAGGCGCTGTCGGTCAGATATCGCACATTGGCGCCATCATAATCCATCAAGGCCAACCGCTTTTGCCGTGCATCCTTAGGCCCGCTTTCCGATACAAAGGCGACGAGGCTGTCAAAATAGGGCCCTTCGCCGGTGATCCGGCTATAGGCGGCATCCGCCACCTTATGCGCCATGCGCCGCCAGATGCTGGCTGGGCCGCTGAATTTCAATCCCTCGCCCAAAGCCTGACCAGAGGCAACGTCGAACAATTTGAATTTAACCGTCAGCACCCCGCCCGAAGCCTCTACCGCGCCCGTGATCAGCACTTGTGCATTGATCGCTTGCCAATCTGCATAAGAGATGGGCGCCTTAAAATCCGAAATGCCGCTGATATAAGCCGCAGCGGGGATCTCTCGGAAAAGGCCCGTGCCCGTCAGATCATCGGCCACCACGCGGGCCAAATCACGGGCGACTTGCGCGGCCTCGGCGTTTTCGGCCACGAAATCGGGCACGGCATAGGGCATGGGTTCGATCACCGGATCAGAAAAGGTGATATGCGGCTCTGTCTGTGCGGCCAGTTGGGCTGACGTTAGGCCCAAACACAAAGCGGCAAGGCCGA
>CANIKY010000075.1 GCA_947468085.1 Paracoccaceae bacterium
ATAGACCATCCGGCCATGTTCTTCATGAACGTGCCACTGTTGGCCAAAGGCCAAAACCGGCGCGCCCATCCGCAGGGCGCGCGCCTCGATCACCGCCATGCCGGCATCGTCTTGCGGCCCGATGATCACGGGCACGCCGCGCTTGATTATGCCGGCTTTTTCAAAGGCAATCTCGGGCAAGGTTTCGCCCAGATATTGCTGATGGTCGATGGACACGGGCGTGATGATCGTCAAAGCAGGATGATCCACCACGTTGGTCGCATCCAATCGCCCGCCCAGACCCACTTCCAGCAACGTATAATCGGCAGAAGTGCGCGCAAAGGCCAAAAGGGCTGCACAGGTGGTGATCTCAAAAAACGTGATCTCGCCCGCACCATTCTTTTGCACGCATTCGTCCAGAAGATCGGTCAGCGCCGCTTCTGAAATGATCTCTCCGGCCAAGCGGATGCGTTCGTGAAACCACGCCAGATGTGGCGAGGTATAGGCATGCACCTTGGCCCCCCCTGCCTCTAGCCCGGCGCGGATCATCGCTTGGGTTGATCCTTTGCCATTGGTGCCCGCAATGTGAATAACGGGCGGCAAGGTCTGTTCTGGGTTGCCCAATGCCGCCAGCAGGCGATGGGTGCGGTCCAAGGTCAGGTCGATCACCTTGGGATGAAAGGTCATCATCCGGCCCAGAATGGCGTCTGAGGAGGCCATGATTCAGGCCTTCGCCGCCGCTTTGCCGTCAGGTGCTGGCAGATCGGCCTTCACCGCCGCAGACAGGCCTTGCAGCATGCGCACAATCGTCACCAGTTCATCGCGCATGGCTTTGCGGTGGGTGACGCGGTCCAGCATCCCGTGGTCCAGCAAATATTCGGCGCGTTGAAAGCCTTCGGGCAGCTTTTCGCGGATGGTTTGTTCGATCACGCGGGGGCCTGCAAAGCAGATCAGCGCATTGGGTTCGGCAATTTGAACATCACCCAGCATGGCGTAGCTGGCCGTAACCCCGCCCGTGGTCGGGTGGGTCAGCACGACGATATAAGGCAAGCCCGCCTCGCGCAGCATCTGCACCGCCACCGTGGTGCGGGGCATTTGCATCAGCGACAAAATCCCCTCTTGCATCCGCGCGCCACCTGCCGCGCAAAAAACGACCATCGGCCGCTTGTGTTTCACCGCCGTCTGCGCCCCCACGATCATGGCGTTGCCGACAAACATGCCCATCGACCCCGCCATAAAAGCAAAGTCCTGTGCCACGGCTACAAAGGGCGTGCGCAGAATTTCGCCCTCGGCCACGACCATGGCGTCACGCTCTCCGGTGGCTTTTTGGGCGGCGCGCAGGCGTTCGGGGTATTTCTTTTGATCGCGAAAATGCAGCGGATCGACGACAGGCTCAGGCACTTTCACTTCGGTGAAAATTCCGCCATCAAACAACGCCTTAAAGCGGTCGCGCGGGGTGATGGCCATGTGATGGTCACACGAGGTGCAGACGTTCAGATTGTCGGCCAATTCGCGATGAAACAGCATCGTGCCGCATTCGGCGCATTTGGTCCACAGATTGTCTGGGGTTTCACGCCGCGAAAACAGCGAGTTGATCTTGGGACGGACATAGTTGGAGATCCAGTTCATCGGCTGGCCCTTTGATCACTTTATTCCCGCCCGAGATAGTCTGGGCGGGGGCAAATTGCAATCACCCTGACGACGTTCTACCTTGGCAGGCCGCAAAACCACGGATCGGTCTTGCCCAAAGGCGAGGGGCTGATTAACGCTTGGGGCTGAACCGGCCAGAACCCTGTCCGGATGGGGGCCATATGCCGGGTCTATCAAAACTTCGCGGTGCTTTTTTGGTAGTTTGTCTGGCTTTGTCGGGCTGCGATGCCGCCATGACCAGCCGAAACCTTCACGAGCTTTCGGTGTTGGACGGGGCCATCACCGTGACTGCACCGATTGGCTATTGTATTGACAAAGAGGCGTCAGCCGCGCGCGGGCCTGCCACGGTTTTGCTGATCGGGCGCTGCAATGACCAAGGCCAAGTGGCAGCGGCCATGGTGACGCTGACCATCGGTGGCACCGCTTCGGCTGGGGTGCTGGTGGCCGGCCAGCAGGTGTTGAGAAAATTCTTTGACTCAACCGCTGGGCGAAGGGTTTTGGCGCGGGATGGCAATGCGGACCATGTCCAAATCCTGGAAGTGCAAAACTATGGGCGCGGGCTGTTGTTGCATCTGAACGATAAAGTGGCAGGCGATTATTGGCGTGCCATCACTGCACTCAAGGGGCGGCTCGTGACCATTTCCGCCTCGGGTGTTACGGGGGCCCCGCTGACAACGATACAGGCGCGCGCCTTGGTTACGGATACAATGGCCCTGTTGGACAAGCGCAACGGCATAAAACCTGCGGCGCCTTAAAGGGCTCAGTGGCGATGATTCCCTGACCAACAGCCGCTGTGTCTTGGGAGATCTGCCAATCAATGGCTGAATTCGGCCACAATTGGCCAGATTTCCCGGGTTTTGATCGTTTCCTTGCCATGAACGATCTTAGGAATACCCCGGAACAGTCGCCGCAGTGCCGCGATCTTGCCTGAATTGGCGATCACCCCTTTAAGGACAGCACCCGAAACGCTGCTAGGGGATGTAAGATGGACAGACTAACGGAAATGGAAGCCTTTGCCACTGTGGTGGATCAAGGCGGCTTTACGGATGCTGCGCGCAAATTGGGCATGTCCAAATCGGCCGTGTCCAAGCATGTCTCAGCACTTGAGGCGCGGCTTGGCGCACGGCTGTTGAACCGCACCACACGGCGCGTGGCCCCAACCGATATTGGGCTGGCCTATTACGACCGCGCGCGCCGCGTACTGCATGACGCGGGCGATGCAGATGCGCTGGTCATTGCCATGCAATCTGCGCCGTCAGGTCTGTTGCGCCTAAGTGTTGCGGCCGACTTTGGTGCCACACTTTTGGCGCAGATTTTGGGGCAGTTCTTGCAAGATTATCCTGACATTACCGTTAATATGGTGATGAACCACCGGTATGTCGAAATGATCTCGGACGGGTTTGATATGGCAATCCGCGTCGGCGCGCTGGAAGACAGTTCGCTGCGCGCCCGTCATTTGGCGGACACGGCGCGCAAGTTGGTAGGGGCGCCCGCCTATTTTCAGCGCCATGGCCGCCCCAAGACGATTGACGATCTTGACGGCCACCGCCTGCTGCACCAGTCGAACGACGCACAGGGCACGGTCTGGAAGATCACCGACACATCGGGCGAAATGCGCCAAGTGCGCAGCGCGGGGTGTTTGACGGTCAACGACGGGCAAAGCCTGCTAAATGCGGCCATTGCGGGCATGGGCATCGCCTATCTACCCGCCTTTTTATACGCCGATGCCCTGCGTCAGGGCTTGGTCGAAGAGGCGATATTAGGTCTACCAGCCGATGTGCAGGGTATCTATGCCGTCTACCCGCAGGGCCGCTTTTTGCAGCCTAAGGTGCGGGCCTTTATCGACTTTTTGGTGCGGCACTTTGCCAGTAAGGGGCCTGATTTGTGGTAAGATCGGGAGACGTTCAGGGGTTGAGCAACACCTCAACCCGCCGGTTGTTCGCCCGGCCTTCGGGCGTTTCGTTGGTGGTGCGTGGGGCAAGATAGCCTGCACCTTGCACATCTATCTGATCTAGTGCCGCACCATAACTATTCAGCATCCTCTCACGCACGCTTTGCGCGCGCAGACGAGACAGGGTGATATTGGCCTCAAGCGTGCCGGATGCGTCGGTATGCCCCACCAGCGTGATGCGGCGGTCTGGATGGGCGGATAAAAACGCCGCCAATTCGGCCAGCGAAGGGTAGTCGCGATCTTGCAAATCTGCCTTGCCAGAGGCGAAGATAAGATCATCCAGCGCCACCCCACCGACCGCCACAAGCCGGGCGGCCAGATCCTTTGGTAGCACGGCCGTGCTTACCGCTCCATCAGGTTGCGTGGGGCTTTGCGCTTTGGGGGCAAGCAGTGTCACGGTGCCCGCCCCTGCACTTACCGTGCTGATCTGCACAAAGCCCTGATCTGCAGACCTGCTGACCAGAAGGGCTATCACCTCGACCCCGTCAGTCGAACGGCGTTCGGCCAATACATAGCGAAAGTCGCCAAGATCAACATGCATCTGCGGTTCCGGCAACACATCCATGCCATAGCGAAAGTCAAAGCCGCCACAGGCCTGCGCTTCGCAATCAAAAACAGCTGTGTAGCCTGCGGCTTGCAGTTGGCCAAGCAAGGGGGTGATCAGTTGCAAGGTGGTTAGGCGCTGTTTGTCCATGCGGTAGGCGCGCTGATCGACTGCGCCCAAGACCTCTTGCAGCGGCAAGGTGCCGTTGGCAAAGGGGCCAATGGGCAGACGCAGGGTTGCCGGGCTTTCTGACCACCCACCGATCACTGTGGCGGGGGCCGGCATCTCTAACAAAGGGGCTGCTTTGGCGGGCAAGGCCAAGGATAGGCCAAAGGCCAAGGCGTATGAAAACGATCTTATCAAGGCGGGGGCGAAGGCCTTCTTAGACTTTGACGCGGTAATGGTACTCTCCCACAGGCTGCATCCCAAGGGAAGTATAGAGCGCGCGGGCCGCGCCATTGGCCTGAGTGACAGCCAAAGCCAGCCGATCAGCGCCCTGTTCAGCCGCCCAATAGGCTGCAGCGGCGAGGATTTGGCCACCTGCCCCATTGCGGCGCAAGGATGGGCGCACCTGAACCGCGTGGATCATGGCGATCGTGCCGTGCACCGCCACAAAGGCAGCGCCACAGGGCTTGTCCGCAGTACGGCCCAAAACGGCCGTCTTAGGGCCAAGCGCGCGCGTCATCACAGCCAAGCGGCTTTGCGATAAACCACCTTCAGCCCAGATTTCGCGCGCAATTTGCAAAGGCGGCCAATGCGGAAAACTTGTCATCCGCTGGGGCGGGGCAAAGGATGAAACGGGGGCCATATAGGCCAGAACCGGTTCAATCTTGGCGTAGCCACGCGCAGCAAGGGCGGCATCAAGGGCTGTATCCCAAGACCAGATCACAAAAAGCTTGTCCTGCCCTAAGTCTGCTTGCGCAGCTTCGGCCTGAACGATGTCAGCGGGAACCCAATCGCCCACGGCTGATGCAGCACTGACCCTTTTGCCACCCCCTGCCCCTTGACCAACAGCCCAAGGGCCTATGCGGTGCAAAGCAAAGGGCGGCCAAGTGGCGGCCATGGCGGCGGCAAAGGGGGCCATCGGGTCGGGAAGGGTCATGCCAGATGGATCTCTAGCGCCAAAAGGGCCGCATCCAGACGTGATGCATCGGTACCACGGATCACCAGATTGGTGCCAAAGGCCCCGTTGGTGTTAAAGGGATAAGACCCCATCGACAGGTCAGGATAAAGGGCGGCGAAGGCGGCGAAGGCGGTGGCAATCTCGCCCTCGCCGCGCAGCATCCGCAGGCTGCGCGACAAAAGGGGTTTGCCATGAGCGATGCCGGACAGAACGCCTGCCAACATCGCCTCGAAGATGCGGGGCACACCGGCCATGACATGGACATTGCCCAAGCTGAACCCGGGCGCGATGGAGACGGGGTTGTCGATTAGCACAGCGCCATCAGGAATGCGCGCCATGCGCTGGCGGGCCTCGTTAAAGGGCAGGCCCTGCCTGTCATAGTGCGCGCCCAAGAGGGCCATGGCATCCGCGCGCTGGGTGATGGGCACGCCAAAGGCGGCCGCGATGGCCTCGGCGGTGATGTCGTCATGGGTGGGCCCGATACCGCCCGAGGTGAACACATGGTCGTAAGCCCCCCGCAAGGCGTTTACGGCCATAACAATGGCTGCGTGATCATCGGCCACCACCCGCGCCTCTGTCAGGGACAGGCCGTGGTCGGTCAGCGCTATGGCCAAGTGGTGCATATTGCTGTCACGGGTGCGCCCTGACAGAATTTCATCGCCAATGACCAGCATGGCGGCGGTTTGGTTGGGCATTTCACGCTCCTATCAGTACTCGCACTGGTATAGGGGGGTTACGCCCTCTGGCAAAGGGCGGCGGTTTCTTTTATTTGTCGCCAAAAGCAAAAGGGTTGCCACGTGGACGATATCAGGGGCCGGGTCACCAAGGATGGCATTCGCATCTATGAGGATGCCGATTTTGCCGGCATGCGCGAGGCCGGCCGGATTGCGGCCGTGATTTTGGACGATGTCGGGGCCTTGGTGCAGCCTGGGGTTACGACGGCAGAGCTGGACGATTTCATCCGCACTGAAGTGCTGCGCCACGGGGCTATATCGGCTACGATTGGATACAAGGGCTATCAACACGCCTCGTGCATCTCGGTCAACCATGTGGTCTGCCACGGGATTCCGGGGACGAAAAAGCTGGTTGAGGGCGATATTTTGAACATCGACGTGACGGTGATCGTCGAGGGCTGGTTTGGCGACACCAGCCGGATGTACGGCGCAGGGCCGACCAACCGCAAAGCTGAGCGCCTGATCGAAGTGACGCACGAAGGCCTGATGCGCGGGATCGAGGCCGTCAAGCCCGGCAATACCTTTGGCGATATAGGCTATGCCATCCAATCCTTGGTCGAGACGAACCGCATGTCAGTCGTGCGCGACTTTTGCGGCCATGGCTTGGGCCTTGTATTCCACGCCCCGCCCAATGTGCTGCATTATGGCCGCCCGGGGGCTGCGGCGGTGTTGGAAGAGGGGATGTTCTTTACCATCGAACCCATGGTCAACCTTGGCCGCCCAGAAACCAAAGTGCTGGCCGATGAATGGACCGCTGTCACCCGCGACAAAAGCCTCTCAGCGCAGTTTGAACACTCGGTCGGGGTGACGGCCACGGGCTGCGAGATTTTCACCCTGTCGCCCAAGGGCAAGTTCTTTAAACCCTGACGCCTGTGGCCCCGGGGCGCTGCCCCGGACCCCGGGATATTTGCGCACATATGAAAGGATCAAGCTGCCCCGTTTAAAGGCCACCGCGTGAGGGGCGGGGGGTTCCCAAGCGGGGGTGCAGTTTGCCCGCGATACCGTAAGCCAGCCCCATCAGCGCGCCACTGGCCATGAAGATAACTGCCGTGGGAGCGACAGCCAGTACCGCCCAAGCCATGCCGGGGGTGACCACCGATGACACATCGCGAAAGCTGGAATAGATGGCCGACATCTCGGTGCGTTCGGACGGTTTGACCGACATAAGGAAGGGCAAGCCGCCGATCACATCGAGCGTGACCAGCAAGGTGGAGGCTGTCATCAACGCCAAGACCGTCAGCCAAGGCCAAGGGGCTACCAGCGAGGCCAGCACGAACAAGCCGCCACAGACCACAAACGCACGCTGCACCGACAAGCGCACCGATGTGCGGCGGGCGAATTTCAAAAGCACGGGCGACAGAAACAAGATGGCGTTAGAAATCGACAAAGCCGTGCCACCTACGTTCTTGCCCAATCCCTGCTCGATGCAGAAGTAGGGCAAATAGACCACATAGACCCACCAGCCAATCGACCGGATCACGGCAAAGGCCCAGCCCGCAATCAGGCGCGGTTGGGCGAAAAAGCGTCCCAGATAGGCCAAGGGATTGACTGCCGGCCCCCGCGCGCGGGTTATGGCCTTGCCATTTCCCATCCGCAGCACCCAAAACAGGATCAAAAGCGCCACCGCAAAGGCGCCCGCCATCAAGAAAGGCGCGGGCGGCCACAGCGAATGCAGCCAGACCCCTAGCATCGGCCCGATGGCCCAAGGCGCGGCCGAAAAGAACATCTGCAAGCTTTGGCTGCGGCCCAACTGCTCGCGCTCGACATAATCGAGCACATAGGCGTTGAAGCAGACAAAGGTTGTGGCTGTGGCCATAGCATTGGCCATCAGCGACAGGGTTACCGACAGCGGCGTGCCCACAAAGGCCAGACCCATGCCGACAAAGTACAAGCTACAGCCGCCAGTATACATCCACCGCCGTGGTATCAGCCGTGTGGCCCAAGGCACCATCAGCCCCCAGATCAACGAAATCAGCCCGACGATGAAATAGGCCTTCGATGACCCGACGGTCGAGCCCATCGCATCATGCACCACCAGCGGCATCACCGAGATGAGCGCACCGCGCACGCAAGACTCAAGCCCGTTGAGGGCGGCGAAATGCCAAAGAGCGGGGGTGCGCGGCACGGGGATGTGGTCGATCAGCATAATGGATGATCACGCGACAGGGGCCGCGCGTCTGGCCTTGATGCGACCGCAGGGGTCAGTCTGCGACGGTTTTGGCCTGTAACAGGTGATCAAGAAGGCGGCCGCGCGCCTCGGGCAGCGGAGAAGTGCCATCTTGGCGGGCCATCAAGGCGCGAGAGAGAAAATGGCCTGTCACGGCCAGACCCTCGGCCACCTCGGCGGGGGTTCCATCGCCCAAGGTCATCACGCGGGGCAAGGGCAATAGGCGCGGGGCCCAATCGCCTGCCGCGGCCCGCGCCACCGCGCGGCCTGTGCGCGGCGAGATATAGGCCAGATCCTGTGTCACCCCCGTGAGGGCACAAGAGGTCAGATTAAGGCCATAACCCATATCTTCCAGCAGACGCAGTTCAAACACAAGGTAGGCCACAGCCCATGTGGCACCCTCCTCTAGCAGGTCAAGCAGGGCGATGGTTTGGGCGTAAAGGGCGGGGTGCGGGTCGCGTTCTGGCAGGGCGTGATGCAGTAGGGCGCAGATTGCATTCAGCGCCGACAGCGCCCCCCTGTCGCCCATCAAAGCGGCGCGGGCGTGCAAGGGTTCGGCGCGAAAGCTGCCCATGTGGTCATCCAACCGCGCGTGCCATGTCACCGCCAGTTGTGCGCCGGGCTGCAAAACGCCAGCCATGCGCCTTGACCCGCCGCCGCGCACGACGCCAAGATGGCGGCCATGCGCCGCTGTAAAAACCTCTATGATCGCGGCGCTTTCGCCGTGCGGGCGCACGGACAAAAGGGCCCCTTCGTCTCGCCATTCCATGACACCACTATCGCGCGGGCGGTGCGGCGGGGCAAGACGGGGCTTGCAGCGGCCATGCAATCTGGCAGGGTTAAGGGATGATATCGCGTTTGGTTGCCCTGTTGATCGGAACCTTGGCGCTGGCCGCTTTGCGCGGGCAGTTTGATGGCTTGCCCTATGCGCCCGTGGCCGACAGGCTTTGGCTTATGGCGGGGTATTTTGCCGTTTTGACCAATCTTGGCGTGGCAGGGTTGATGTTCGCGGTGGCGCGGGGCTGGCGGATGACTGGCACGATCGCGGCGGCGATGCTGGTGGCGGTGGCCATCGTGGCGGTAGTTTATGGCTTGGGGTTGTGGGGCAACAAAGTACCTGCGCTAGGTTGGGCGGATTTGGCGTTGCATTTGGGCGTGCCCTTAGCCCTCTGCCTGTGGTGGTGGTGGTTTGCCGACAAGACACTGGGAACCCGTGACCTGCCCCGCTTGATCGCATGGCCTGCGATTTACGGCGTTTATATATTGGTTCGGGGGTATTTGGCCTGATCTTTGGTCAGGTTGATAGGCCGTCTTGATCCAGCAAAGTGCGCCCCTGACGGTCTTCCAATTCAATCACCCACAGGTCGCGGTCGCGGGATTTTTGGCGCGCCAAAAGCGCGTCTACATCGGGTTCAGCCCCTTCGGTTAGGGGAACCCAGATGCGGGCGTTGGCCGACAGATCAAAGCTGCGCTGAAAGGCGCGGGCTTGGCCGTCAAGGGTTGCCACCTTAACCACAACCGCCCCCGCCGTGGCATCGCCCTTTTGGGTGACATAAGCCGCAATCTCGGCCAGGCGCAGGCGGGTTAGGTAGGCGGATACCCAAAGGCCACTGGCAAGGCGCGGGGTCATCTTTCCCCCTATTTCGGCAGGTTGCCGTCTTTGAAAACAAGACCCATTTCGCTGTAGCGTTCGGGTTCTTCCAGCCAGTTCGGGCGGACCTTGACCTCTAAAAACAAATGCACCGTGCGTTCCAGAAAGGCCGAGATTTCGGCGCGCGCCGCCGTGCCTATTGATTTGATCGTTTCGCCCTTGTTGCCCAGCACAATCCCTTTATGGCCATCGCGGGCGACATAGATGATCTGGTTGATCTTGGCCGAGCCATCGGGCTGATCCTCCCAGTTTTCGGTTTCAACCGTCAACTGGTAGGGCAGTTCTTCATGCAAACGCAGGGTCAGCTTTTCGCGGGTCATCTCAGCCGCGATCATGCGCATGGGCAGGTCGGCCAACTGATCTTCGGGGTAAAACCAATGACCCATCGGCACAATCTCGGCCAGCCATGCTTTCAAACGTTCCACGCCGTGGCCGCGTTCGGCGCTGATCATGAAGGTGTTGGTGAAGGGGAAGGCGATGTTGGCCTCTTCGGCCAAAGACAGCAGGGCTTCAGCCTTGACCTTGTCGATCTTGTTGATCGCCAGCGCCACCTGCCCGCCTGAGGGGAAGCGGTCGCGCAGGCCGGCAATGATAGCCTTTGCCCCTTCGGTCAGGCCACGGTTGGCCTCGATCAAAAGCACGATGATATCGGCATCCGCAGCCCCCCCCCATGCGGCGGCAACCATCGAACGGTCAAGCCTGCGGCGCGGGCGAAAGATGCCGGGCGTGTCGACAAAAACGATCTGAGACGCGCCGTGCATCGCAATGCCGCGAATGCGGGTTCGGGTGGTTTGCACCTTATGGGTGACGATCGACACCTTGGCCCCGACCATCTTGTTGATCAGGGTCGACTTGCCCGCGTTGGGTTCGCCAATCAGGGCCACAAAGCCCGCGCGGTGCGAGCCATCAGGGCCCGTGGTTGCATCCTGCGTCATGCCTGTCCCTTTGTGATCCGCGCCAAAAGCGTGCGCGCTGCCATTTGTTCGGCCTGCCGCTTTGATCCGGCGCGGGCGGTTTCGGTTGCGCCATCGTCCAGCGTCACACGGACGGTGAAGATGGGCTGGTGGTCGGGGCCTTCGCGGGCGTCTTCGATATAGGCGGGGGGGGCCATGCCGCGGCCTTGGGCCCATTCTTGCAGGCTGGTCTTGGCATCACGTGCATCGGCATCGACTGCGCTGATGCGGTCACCCCATAGGCGCAAGATCAAATCGCGCGCAGCGTCAAAGCCCCCATCAATATAGACAGCGGCAATCACGGCTTCTAGGGCATCGCCCAAAAGCGCCTCTTTGCGCCGCCCACCCGAAATCATCTCGGACCGGCCCAGTTTCAGCACATCACCCAACCCGTAAGCACGCGCGACATCGGCGCATGTTTCCTTGCGCACAAGGGCGTTAAAGCGCGGGGCAAGTTGGCCTTCAGCTGCGGCGGTATCGGCAGATAAAAGCGCTTCGGCCATCACAAGGCCCAAGATCCGGTCGCCCAGAAATTCAAGCCTTTGGTTGTCAACCCGCGTGGGCGAGGACATCGATGCATGGGTCAGCGCCTGCGTCAAAAGCGCAGGCGTGCGGAACGTATACCCGATGACGGCCGTAAAGGCCTGAATGTCAGTGGAAAGCTTCACTCAACCGCCTTAAGGAAGCGATCTGACCGCCATGTCCAGAACTTGAACAGCGACGATCCTGCAGAGGAGAACATGATGATATCCGCACGGCCGACCAGATATTCCGCCGATACCATCCCCACGCCGCCGACATTCTGGGAAAAGCGGCTGTCCATCGAATTGTCGCGGTTGTCGCCCATGAAGAAATAGCTGCCTTCGGGCACGGTGAAGACATCGGTGTTGTCAGCATAGCCGTTGGCGTCGATGTTCAAGACATTGTGCTGCACGCCATTGGGCAGGGTTTCAACCGAGCGGATCTTCTCGCAGGTGCCGCCATTGCCCACCGGCGCGTTCGAGCAGCGCGGCGAATTGCCCATGGATCCTTGCGCCTCGTAAATCTCGGTGAAAACGCCAGCATCGACTTGAGGAACTTGATTGCCGTTTATATAAAGCAGCCCGCTTTTGACTTGAATCTTGTCGCCGGGCAGGCCGATCAGACGCTTGATGTAATCCTCGCCGTTCACGGGGTGGCGAAACACCACCACATCGCCTTGCTGCGGATCACCCGACAGGAAGGGCACTTTAACGCGGCCGGGGATCGGGCAAGCGGCGAAGGGGCAAGAATAGCGCGAATAGCCATAGGCCATCTTGTTCACAAACAAAAAGTCGCCGATCAGCAGCGTGTCTTTCATGGATTCCGACGGGATCCAGAAGGGCTGAAACAAAAGGGTGCGAAACAGGCCCGCGATCAGCAGGGCATAGACAACGGTCTTGATGGTTTCGACGATACCGCCGTCTGCTTGCTGCTTCTTGGCCATCGGATGCACTTTCTTGAAAGATTTGCCGCTAGATGCGCGGGACACCCTGAAGAGTCAAGAAGAAGGCGGGTCTTGGGGCGTGTGTTGGGCAGGAAGTGGCGGGGTAAATGGCGCAGAGAGGGGCAAAGCCTCGATCACCACGAAGGCTTGGGCCCAAGGGTGGTCATCCGTCAGGGTCACATGCACCACAGCGCTGTGGCCGGGGGGGGTCATCTGCGCCAGACGCTTGGCAGCCCAACCAGACAGGTGCATGACGGGTTGGCCCGTCCACAGGTTAGACACGGCCAAGTCCCGCCAGGCAATGCCCATGCGCAGACCGGTGCCCAAAGCCTTGGAACACGCCTCTTTGGCGGCCCAACGTTTGGCATAGGTGGCGGCTAGGGCGCGTGGGCGGCTGTCGGCCTTGGCCTGTTCTTGCAGGGTGAAAACACGGGTCAAAAAACGCGTGCCAAAGCGAGCAATCGTGCCCTCGATCCGGTCGATATTGGCAAGGTCGCTTCCGATGCCGAGGATCATGTCAAAGCAGTCCTGCCTTTTGTTGATGCAGAATGGATACATGCTGTGCGCTGATAAGTCGAGCAAGCCTGCGGTGCCACGATTTTTCTGCGAAAAATCGGTTTGCGCCGCTGCAAAGAGTTTGCATCCATCGCAGCGGTTGGTCGCGATTTTTCGCCGAAAAATCGGGTTTGGGGCCGGATGTCAGGCTAGGCTGCGCGCCAAATCCATCCGGTGGCGCATTTCGGCTAAGGCGTCTTCTAGGCCCAGAAAAATCGCCTCGCCGATCAAGAAATGGCCTATGTTCAGCTCCACCACTTCGGGGATGGCGGCGATGGGGCCGACGTTGTCATAGGTTAGGCCGTGGCCTACATGGACCTCTAGACCCAAAGAATGGGCGAGGGCAGCGCCTTTTTGCAAGGCCTGCAGTTCGACATCCGCCGCCGCAAAGTGGCCTTCGGCGTGCAGGTCGGAATAATGACCCGCATGCAGTTCAACCACCGCCGCCCCGATACGGGCCGAGGCTTCGATCTGGCGCGGATCGTGGCCGATGAACATCGACACCCGCGCCCCTGCGGCTTTGAGAGGGGCTATAAAATACGCCAGCCGGTTTTCATCGCCCGCCACATCCAGCCCGCCCTCGGTGGTGCGTTCGGTGCGCTTTTCAGGCACAAGGCAGACGGCATGGGGATTGGTGGCCAAGGCAATCGCTTGCATCTCATCAGTCGCGGCGCATTCGAAATTAAGCGGGATGCCAAGGCCCGCCTTAAGTGCGGCTATGTCACTGTCGCGAATGTGGCGACGGTCTTCGCGCAGGTGGGCTGTGATGCCATCCGCACCGGCCATCTCGGCCAAAAGGGCGGCGCGCAACGGATCGGGCCAAGCACCGCCGCGCGCGTTGCGCACGGTGGCCACATGGTCGATGTTCACCCCAAGGCGCAACTTTCCAAGATATTTCATAGCTCTCACCCCAATTCGCTTGCTTACTACTTAGACGGGTTCACGTGTTCAGGGAAGAGTGGTTGAGGCCTTAGCCGCTGGGTGTTTTCCACCCCCAGCCCCCCGGAGGATATTTGGTCAAATATGAAAAGGATCAAGGCCTTGGTTTGCGGGCAAGACTGCGGTTGTTCAAACGTTTGCGGCGCAGGGCTTGGGCTGCGGTGACAAGGGGCACACTGATCCAAGCAAAAAGCGCCGAGGTGGCTAAACCTGGCAGGATGGAGCCTATCAGATAGGGAAAATAGATCTGGTGCCAGAAAAGGATCAGCCCCTCCCAATGGGAGGTTTCATCGGAAAACGCGGCAAGCAAATTGTGCCAAAGATCTTGGCCTGCCGCGGCAAAGGCCGCAAAGACGCCGTTGATGCTGACGCTATCAGAAGTGCCCAGCATCCAATGGCCAAAGTTGAGCGATACCAGCGCTATGATCGGCGTTGTGATGGGATTTGACAAAAGCGTGCCCAGTACCGCCGCCAGAACATTGCCGCGCAGGGCCCATGCCAAGAGGGCCGCAACCGGCATCTGAATACCGAAAAAAATTGGCGGGAAGTTGGCAAAGATGCCCACAAAGACCCCGCGCGCGATGCGGTTGGGCGGGTCGGGCAGGCGGCGCAGCCTGTGCCAAAGGTAGGCCACCGCCCGCTTGAAGCCACCCTTCGGGTAGATCAGCTGTCCGGCCCATTTCGCCCATGTCGCAGGTTTGGAACGCTTGAACACTGGGGGTCCTTGCCCTTTATACTCAGGGCTTGCGGGTGACATTGCGCACCCGCGTCACCTGCGCCACATCGGTTTCTGCTTCTAGCGCGGTCATGACCATATGAAAATGTTCGAGATCGCGCAGGTCCACATCTATTAGCAGTCTGTAGAAATCTGGTTTGCGTTCAATGAATTTCAAGTCCGAGATATTGGCTTTCTGTTCGCCAATCACGGTGCAAATGCGCCCCAGAACGCCTGCATCGTTGGAAATGGCCAAATCCAGCGTCACGGAATAGGCGGGGGCGTGCCGTCCCGATTGCCAATGCAGATCCACCCAGCGGGCGGGTTGTTCTTCCAGTTCTTCCAGTGCGCGGCAGTCGATGGCATGCACAATCACACCGCGGCCGGGATAGGTGATGCCGACGATCCGCTCTCCGGGGACGGGTTGGCAGCATTGTGCACGTTTGAAAGTTTGATCAGCCCCAAGGCCAATGACAGGGCGCTGGGTATCAACCTCGTCTTTTTGCGAGGTGGAAAGTTCGGGGTAGAGGGTTTCCAGAACCTTGCGCGCGGTCAGTTCGGCAGACCCTAGGCGCGCCAGAAGTTCGGTTTCATCGCCAAGGCCCAGCATTTTGGCGGCAGTGCGCAGGGCCTTGTCGGTGGCTTTGCGGCCGACATGGTCAAAGGCGGCGCGGGCCAGTTCTTGGCCAAGTTTGACAAAACGGCCGCGATCTTCTTCGCGCAAAGACCGACGAATGGCAGCTTTGGCGCGGCCTGTGCTGACGATGTCGATCCAAGAAGACTGGGGGCGTTGGCCCTCGGCGGTGATGATCTCGACCGATTGGCCGTTTTTCAGCCGTGTCCACAGCGGCACGCGGATGCCGTCGATCTTGGCTGACACACAGGAATTGCCGATGCGGGTGTGGATGGCATAGGCGTAATCCAAGGGCGTGGCCCCGCGCGGCAGTTGCACCACATCGCCTTTGGGCGAAAAGCAAAAGACTTGGTCAGAATACATCTCAAGCTTGACGTTTTCCATGAACTCGTCGTGGTCGCCTTCGTTCAGACGCTCGGTCAATTGGGCGATCCACTTGCCCGGATCGACGGCAAAGGGGTTCTTGGCCCGCACACCTTCGCGGTAGGCCCAGTGGGCTGCAACCCCTGCCTCGGCCACTTCGTGCATTTCGCGGGTGCGGATCTGCACCTCAA
>CANIKY010000076.1 GCA_947468085.1 Paracoccaceae bacterium
CCGGCAGCCTTTATCCGCATCAGGCGGATGGTGTAGCCTTCTTATTGTCAAAACGCCGGGTGTTGTTGGCCGATGACATGGGGCTTGGTAAAACCCGTCAGGCCATCGTGGCCATGGAACTGGGCGCTCCAGAGGGGACGATCCTTGTGGTCTGCCGCGCATCCTTGAAGCTGAACTGGACGCGGGAGATCCGCCTTGTGGATGCTGCGGCAGCAATCGAAGTGATCGGCGTTGACAAAGAACCCGTCGATCAGCCTCGCTGGATCATCGTCAACTACGATAATGTCACCATCGCGCAGTTTCATGCTTGTCATTGTTTGCCTCACAACTGTTATCTAAAATTGTGTGGTCAGCAGCGGATTATTCCTACCTAAATTTTTGGTTTGGATAAGGAATATTGGGAGTGGGAGGGCAGGGGGGGGCATTTGGGGCCGACATCTTCAGTATCTGAAGTTGTTGGGGATCTGTTGGTGACGATGTGCTGTCGGTTTAAAACGCCCAGTCGAGGCCAGCCGTGCCATTTAATGTCACCGTATTGTTGGTGCTGTATGCCGCTTCGACGCTGAGCTTCAAGGCTAGGCCGTTGTCATTTTTCTGGGCAAGATCGAGGCCCACAAAGCCCTGTACGGTCTTGTCTTGACCTGTTGTGCCAAAGCTCAGGGGTTGGCCCAGAAGCATTGCGGTGATGTCGTTGCTCTTGGTAAAGCTTGCATCTGCCCCCAATCGCATTGTCGCATCAAAATGTCCGCCGGCAGTCACAATCGGTTTGATCGCAAAAGCCATCTGACCGCGCACAGTGACCGTGCTGACCGTGCGCTCGCCTATCGACATATCAGCGATAGAGCCGGTCTCTTCATAGCTGCCCATCTTCAGCCGCGTATAGGCTACTCGCAAACTGGGGGTCAGGATGCCACTGGCATTCTTTATCTCAGTGCCAATCGTCGCCTGCGGGGCGAAGAAGATCCCATCTGGGTTTCCCTTGGCCTGCTCAATCCCACCCACCACCATGTTGTTGAGCACATCACGACTGGTATCGGTATTGGCATAGCCGCCCGTCACTGCAAGGTTCACAAAGGCGTTGGGGAGGGTGTATCCGGCATAAAGGCCGGCGTAGGCGGTGGCTGTGTCGATCTGCTCGTTGCCTGCGTTTGTGTTCACATGGGCACGACTGGCCCCAACGAAACCGCCAAACGTTGTGCCAGAAGACAATACGCCATCGGTTCCCAGGGCAAAGCCGCCCAGTGTTGTATCAAACCCATCATAGATGCCATCTGCCGTCTGGCTGCGGTGGTTGCCGATGCCCGTGGCCCATGTCGCCCACTGCGATCTGCTCGCCTCGGCGTTGGACGTCGAGACCCTGACGTTGTTGGCGCTGTGGCCAGTGACAAACCCAAGACGGCCATCAACGACATCGGCCAAGGACCGCGTCAGGTCGCCAAGCATATCATCTTCGGCGGCGTAAACGGTCGGGTCCACAACCGCTAGAATGCCGCCAAAGGCCTTGTAGGGCATGCCGTTTGTCTCAATGACCTCAGGCACGGCGGTAAGTCGTAGCGCCGTGTTCAGGCGGCGGCCAATCACCAAACTGTTGCCACCGTCGCCGGCAAGGTCAAGACTGCCCTGCACGTTGCTGCCAGCCAAAAGCGTCAGGGTGTTGTCGGATCCATCGAAGTAGACCGCAGCCGATCCGCCAATGATCTGCCCAGAGTTCTTGATCGTGTTGTTGTTGCCATTGGCCAAGATGCCAAAGCTGCCGCCCGTCGCCGTCCCCGAGTTGGTGATCGTGTTGTCGTTGCCCACGGCCCCGATGCCGTCCCAGCCGCTCTCTGCAGTACCCAAGTTGGTGATCGTGTTGTTGTTGCCCATGGCCACGATGCCGGTCTCCCCACCTGTCGCTGTCCCGGAGTTCGTGATCGTGTTGCCGTCGCCGGTGGCCCAGAGGCCAAACTGATCGTAACCCGTTGCTATTCCCGAGTTGATGATCGTGTTGTTGTTGCCTGCGACAACGATGCTTTTGTTGCAACTCGTCGCCGTCCCCGAGTTGGTGACCGTGCTTTCCCCCAGCACAGAGATGCCACTGGCATCACCGCTGGTCACGGACCCCGCGTTGTTCACCGTGACGCCATCGGCAGTGCCTTCGATGCCGTTGCCAGTGATCACGTCGATCACACCACCTTGTTCCACCGTTCCGACATCGCCGGCGCCAAGAGACAGGGTGGTGGTGGTGATCGCTGCCGGAGGGGAAGGGGTGATGGTAAAGCTATCAGCCTCAGCTTTGGCGGCTAGACCCATGCCTGACGCGGACAGGCCACAAAACAGGACAAGGCTATGCTTTGTTAGGTTCATGATACCCCCGGAGAAACGCCCTTGCTCTCACGGGGCCAGATTGTGCTTCAATTGGTAGAGTAAAGGCGCTGCTGGGTCAATTTATTAAGGGGAAAGTCAACACAGGGTGTCGCAGAGGGTTGGAATTCAATTCGGGGAAGAAAGTGGTTTGTTGCAAAGGGCTGCAAATATCTTCAGGATCTGAAGGTGTTGGCGATCTGTGGGCTGCAACGCTGGGACCAGAATGGCTAGACATCATCGAGATTATTGTGGCCACCAAGAATGGCATCAGCAATTGGGTAGCTGTCCATTCCGCCGCAAGTTCATGGATTGACGTTTCAACACGACATCAATGGCGCATTTCAAATCACACGGAGGCGAACATGTTTGGATATCGGTTCAAAGCTGCCCTTGGCTTTGACATGGATGATGAAATCCCCAGCCAGCTCCCCGCCTTCCAGAACACGGAACAGACGCGTTTCTGCCTGCTCCATCACAGCAGGATCGTCGCGCTCTGCCTTGGTTAGGGCCTCCACAAGGCGGGTCCGGGACGGCTTTGCAATATGTCTGCGCCTAACCCGACATGGCCGCCCTCAGCTCAGCAGAGTTTCAGTGCAGCCTTGAAGATCGACACATATCTGAAACGCTACTGCACCTATTTCATGAACGAAGCCTTAGCTATCAGGGTCAAACGCAAGCTTTACTCAACAGATGTGGTGGATGCTTTGACCGACCTCTTCATCCTACGCGGCCCGCCAGAGTTCATAAGGTCTGACAACGGCGCCGAATTCATCGCCAAGAATGTGAGGGCTTGGATTGGCGCCGTCGGTGCGAAAACTGCGTTCATCGCGCCAGGATCTCTCTGGGAGAACGGCTAATGTGAAAGCTTCAATTCCAGGTTCCGAGACGAGCTGCTCAATGGTGAAGTCTTCTACACGCTGCGCGAGGCCCAAGTCCTGATCGAAAGATGAAGGCACCACTACAACACAGTCAGACCCCACAGCGCCCTGCGCTACCGCCCACCGGCGCCAGAAAACATGATGCCGATAGACCAAAGTCCGACTATGCACTAACATCTAAACTGGACGACCACATGGGGGCAGTCCAGACATATAAAAACAAGCAAAAACAATAGGTTGGCGCCTGTTGGGGCCACCAAATTTCCTAACAACGACAATGGGTTAGCCTGTCGTCGTCGTTTTCATTTCGTCTAACAAAAAGAAAACAGATTTTCGGGTGTGGCGTCAGATTCCTTGGATGTAGCGTCCGAATAGACGTTTAACTCATTTCTTCTTGAAGAGCCGAGCAAACAGAAATGCTATCCCCAAGATAATTGCAAAATACGTCAACCCCGAACAGATCCATTTGATCATGACAAAGTAGGAGGAGAGTTTCGCTATATATGGAGTGATCGTCCCATTGATTAAATACTGCTCTGCCAAATATCCTAAGGAATAGTTCTCCAACCAGTCAAATATGACTTGGAGGAAAGGAACGAGGTTGATAATGCCAAATTTTCCAACAGATGTCTTAAGCAATGCAGATAGCCAAACTGTGTACATGATACCGTAGATAAGGGCAAATATCGTGTCCCAAATCAGGTTGAAATTTATGTACGCAACAACCATCTCATCAGTACGTGCTTGAAAAAATGCTAAAATGTCTGATTCTTCAAACCCAAACGTCATACCAAGAGATCTTACATTACTATTTGGTATTTCGAAGCCAGTCGCTTGGCGGGTCATGACCAAGAGTAAGTAGGCGACAAAGATTGCGGCGCAAAGGATTGCCACCTTTAAATTAGACTTCTCATAGAAAAACTCTGACATGCGTTTCAGGGGGTTCATTCTCATGATTTGCTGCATTCCCTCACTCCTCAAAGCTTTCCAGTTTCTTCGCCATCACTTTCGACAGCGGCAGGTATTTTGCACAGAATCGTTCGATCCGATCAACCGATGTTCCAGCGTTTTTGGCAAGGTTGAAGATGCACACTCTGCCATAGCAGTTGATTTTTCTTACACAAATCGCCATATGACGCAAGAAATACAGCGTCCGAGTCAAGCCTGTGTAGAGATCGACCTGAAGCCTAGTTCTAAAGGCTGCCAATGGCCTCCCGTCTGCTTGACCTTCCTTGGCAATCGAGAAATCCACGGCCGCGCCTTCGGCATCGCCGCTTAACACTCAGTGCCACGACTGCGGGTGCAACGTTTGCACCGGAAAATTTACAGGTACCGATAAAAGGCCAACCCCGTCAGGACTGTCGCCCAAGTCAAGATGGCCCTGCGTACCCATGCGGATGGGAGGCGTTTGGCTATTCGCACAGCGATGAACCCACCTGCCACGGCACCGGACATCATAATCAGTGCTGGCACCCAACGGATCAGGCCAGAGTGAATAAAAATCCCGATGGCCACCAAGCTTGCCAGGCTGGTGGTAATATTCCGCACGGCGTTGCCTTGATGCAGGGTCATTTGTGAAAATATTCCATAGATGGCAAAGAGGATAATGCCCATACCAAGGCCAAAATAGCCGCAATAGAGATAAACAAAAAACTCTAGGGTCAGTTGTAGCCACACCCATCTTTCACGGTCAAATTGCGGATAGGTTTCAATTTTGGCCTTGATGCGCGGTCCGATGGCAAAGGTTGTTGTGGCGAAAAGCAACAGCCACGGCACTGCTGATTGAAACGAAGCCTGCCCTGTCAGCGTCAAGATCAGCGACCCAATCAGACCGCCTATGGCGGCCATAAAAAGTCTTAATCCCAGATGCGTCTTCACTGCCTTCAGTTCTTTGCGATACAAGAACGTGCCAACCAAATTGGCCGGTAATACCGCCACAAAGTTCGAAGCGTTGGCTTCGATTTCGGTCATTCCCGCCGCCATCAGCAAGGGAAAGGTCATGAAGCCTGCACCGCCGACGATCACATTTATGATCCCCGCCAAAAGGCCGCCGCAAAACAGCAGGATCACCTCGCCCAAACCCATCACCGCCCCTTTGATTGCCTTAGCGCACCATGGAAGGGGCGCCGTGTGGGCGCAAGGGCTGGTGTGGGCTTTGCAAAGTGACGCGATCAGGGTCTAGTGGGGCGTACCTTCAGCGATTCCCAAGGATTGTTATGACGAATACCGACCTTCTGCGCAAAGCTCCCTTTGGTTTAGATCCGGCCGCGATCGATTGGGTGACCTCTACCAAGGCACACATGACCCAAGCCGAAAAGATCGGCCAGTTGTTTGTGTTTCATTCTATGGGTCAAAATCCAGATGAATTGGCGCTGCTGGCTCAGTTGAAACCCGCGGGCATCACACGTAATTTCTCGCCCGATCTGGAGTTTGAGGCGCGTTTCGTCGACACGCTGCAAGGTTTGGCCAAAGTGCCGCTGTTCATCTCGGCCGATTTAGAGGGCAGCCGGATGTCGCTGGCCGTTGGAACCCAAGTGCCCAATCCTTTGGCTTTGGCTGCGGTGAACGACCTGCAAGCCAGCCGCACCATCAGCCGCATCATGGCACAAGAGGCGCGGGCCATTGGGATCAACTGGTCTTTTACCCCGGTGATTGACATCAACCATGCCTTTCGCAGCGCCATTGTTGCCACACGGGGGTTTGGGTCTTTTGTTGATGATATCCAAGCGCAAGCTTTGGCTCAGATTGACGTCTTTCAGTCGGCAGGGGTGGCTGCCACGGTTAAGCACTGGCCGGGTGAAGGGTATGATGACCGCGATCAGCATTTGCTTACCACGATCAACCCTTTGTCGATGCCCGAATGGGAGGCGCGTTTTGGCCGCCTGTACCGGGCGGCAATTGACCAAGGGGTAATGTCGGTGATGTCTGCCCATATCGCCTTGCCGTCCTTTATTCTGGCACAAAACCCCGATGCCGGGGTCGAGGCTTATCGCCCTGCTGCCGTGTCAAAGGCCTTGAACCTTGATCTTTTGCGCGGGCAGTTGGGGTTTAACGGGCTGATTGTGTCAGATGCCACGCCCATGGCGGGCTTTGGGTCTTGGGCCTCTCGCGACCAGATGCTGCCAGAGGTGATAGAAAATGGCTGCGATATCATCTTGTTTTCGCGCGATGCGGCGGCGGATGTGGCACTGATTACGGCGGCAGTGGCTGATGGGCGCATCAGCGCCGAAAGGTTGGATGCCGCCTTGACGCGGATCTTGGGGCTGAAGGCTTGGGCGGGGCTGCACAAGGGGGTGGCCAAGGTGGACAGGGCGGCGCTGGCGCGGCCCGAAAATGCGGTTTTGGCGCAAGAAATTACCCAGCGCGCGCCGACATTGGTGAAGGATGTGCAGGGGCTGTTGCCGCTGTCTTTGGCCAAGCACAAGCGCGTCTTGGTGGTGACGTCAGGCATCCTTGTGCCCTTTTTGGCCCATCCCATCCCCTTTGATCTGCCAGATATGCTAAGGGCTGACGGGTTTGAGGTGACGTTGCACAGTGCGCAAACCCAACCCAATGCTGGCGATTACGACCTGATGATCTACCTTTTTGGCGAGGAAACCTTGCTGACGCGGGGCCGCATTTTCCTTGATTGGCTGAAGATCACCGGAACCTTTGACGCTGCGATGGCGCGGCATTGGCATGAGATACCGACCGTCATGATCTCGTTTGGCTATCCCTATTACCTGTACGATGCGCCGCGTGCGCCCGCTTACATCAACGCCTATGCCACGATGCCCACGATGCAGCGGGCGGTGGTGGAATGTTTGTTAGGCCGCGCGCCGTGGAACCCCCACAGCCCTGTTGATGCTTTTTGTGGCCTGCCTGACGCGCGCTATTAAGACGGGTTAAGCAGGTCACACGCCCGCAAGGCGCTTGGCCCTATCCCTCCTGACGTGCAATGTCAGCGTAGGCCCAATCCCGCCCGCATCAGGGTGCGCCGTAAGGGCGCAAAGCCGTGCAGCAGGTTCAAGCCTGCAGCCCGCAGATCGCGCAGCAAAGGGGCCTGTGCCATCGAGGCGCGGTTAAGCGCGTCTATTCCCAACACGCGGGCTGTCACCTCGGCGTGCCTGCGGCGGTGATAGACTTGCAGCATTTGGGGGCTGCCCAAAGGGTGAGTTTTTGCCAATTCCAGCAGACAGGCCAAATCGGCCAAGCTCATGTTCAAACCCTGTGCGCCGATGGGGGGCACAACATGGGCAGCTTCAGCCATCAGTGCTACGCGCTGGCCTGACATGGCATGGGCAAGCTGCGCAATCATCGGCCAGACCATCCGTTTAGAGGACAGCGTCAGCGGCCCCAAGATCAGGCACGAGCGTGCATTGATTTCAGCCTCAAAATCAGCCTCGGGCAAGGCAAACAGACGCTGGGCTTCTGGCCCTCGCTCCATCCAGACCACGGCCGAGGCGGGATTGCCGTCAATATCGGGCAGGGGCACCAGCGTGAAGGGCCCGCCCGAGCGGTGGATTTCCGTCGAGATATTCTGGTGGGGCACCAGATGGGTGACGGCAAAGGTCAACGCCTTTTGCCCGTAGCGCAAGGTTTTGACACCAATGCCTGCGGCCGCGCGCATGGTCGAATTGCGCCCATCCGCCGCCACGACCAACTGCGCCGCCACTTGCCCGCCGTCTGACAATGTGACCAAAGCCTCATCCTCGCGGGTCAGAAGGGCGGTCGTCGACACACCTGTGCGCAAGGTGACATTGGGCATCTCTTCCAGACGGGTCAGCATTTCGCGGCGCAAAAGCCAGTTGGGCAGGTTCCAGCCAAAGGGTTGGTCTGACACTTCGCCCGCATCAAAATCTTTGATCTGGCGCGGTTCTTGCAGTTTTCCCCCCGCATCGACAATGCGCATGATTTGCAAAGCCGCTGCCTGCGGGGCCAAGCTTTGCCACAGGCCAGCGGCCTCTAGCACGGCGATCGAGGGTGTCAGGAAGGCCGTCGTGCGCAGATCGGCCCCGGGGGCAGAGGCATGTGTCACGGGCGCGGTTGGCTCGATGCACATCACGTCAAACCCAGCCGATCCAAAAGCCGCCGCCGCCGTCAGGCCCGCAACACCGCCGCCTGAAATCAGAATGTCTGTTGTTTTGCGCATGGGTAATCTCCGATCCTGTCTTATCTAAGGCGCGGGGCGGGCAAAGCGAAGGGCTCAGATCACTTTCCTAAGAAATCCTGCCAGATCGTCGGTGTGGTGGTGGATATGCTGCGCCTTAAGGGGCTTGGGCGCAACATGCACGGTGCGCATTCCCATCTCATGGGGGGCTGCTAGATTGCGCGGATCATCTTCGAACATCGCGGCCTTTTGCGGATCAAGTCCGTCGATGGCAAAGATCGCCTCAAAGGCGGCACGTTCAGGCTTTGGCAAAAAGCCTGCCTCTTCAATGCCATAAACCGCGTCAAACAGGCCCGATAACCCACGCGCCTTTAGCACCTGATGCGCATAGGGCGCGCTGCCGTTGGTGTAGACAATCCGCCGACCGGGCAGGGCCGCAATGGCTGCCGCCAAGGGCGGATCGGCGGGCAGCACGCTAAAGTCGATGTCATGCACTTCGGTCAGATAGGGGGCAGGATCAGCGCCATGTTCGCGCATGAGGCCTGCCAAGGTCGTGCCATAGGTATCCCAATACTGCTGGCGCAGGCGGTTTGCCTCGGTTGCACCTACGCCAAGTTCGCGCATCACCCAAGCCGTCATCTTCACCTCGATCTGGTCGAACAGGCGAAACTGTGGCGGGTATAGCGTGTTATCAAGGTCAAAGACCCAAGTTTTGATGTGTAAGAAATCATCGCGCATGGGGCGCTTCTAGCCCGCCCAAGGCTTGGCGTCCATGGGTTGTGCCTTTGCGCTTGCTTCGCTAGGCTTTGCGCCAAAGTTGAGGGGGGCCTATGGCCAAAGACGCCTATACATTGATCTTAGAGGCGATTGAGGCCGGGGTTTACAAACCCGGTGATCGCTTGGTGGAATCTGAACTTGCTGACCGCTTCGGCGTTAGCCGCACCCCCGTGCGCGAGGCGTTGCAGCGCATGGAAACCCAAGCCATGCTTACCCGCGATGGGCGCAGTTTGATTGTGGCCTCGTTAGATCACAACCAACTGGCCGAACTTTACGCTGTGCGTACCGAGTTGGAAGGCTTGGCCGCCCGCTTGGCCGCGCGCCATGCAACAGAGGAGGAGGTGCGTGTTTTGCAATCTATGGTGGCCGAGGATAAGGCCCTTTTGGGCGGCGATCCGCGGGCACTTTCGCGCGCCAACAAGCGGTTTCACAAACAAATTCACTTGGCCAGCCACAACCGTTTTTTGGTGCAGCAACTTGATCTGGTGCACCGTTCGATGGCCCTTATGACCAACACCTCTTTTGCCGCTGTTGGCCGCGATGTCCCGGCCTTGGCCGAACATGACGGGATCGTGGCGGCGATTGCGGCACGCGATGGCGATGCCGCTTATGAGGCGTTGAGAGCACATATCTCGAAGGCGTATGAAACCCGCCTGCGGGTAGATGCGGGCGCCTTGAAAATGCGCTAAAAACGGGGCGCTTGGTGAAACGCCCCGTGCGAGGTTTTGTCCCAAAAGAACGGTTTGACCAGCATCTCGTAAGCCGCCTTGTAGGCGGCAAAGGTTTGCAGCGGAAAATACAGCGCCAGCGTGGGCACCCATAAGGCCGCGATCTTTTGCCCCGATCGTCGCAGGCCGACCAGACCCATCGCGACGTTCAACGCCTCGCACCCCATAAAGACCAGCGTCATAAAGACAAGTGCCTGATGGCCTAAAGCCCCCGATAAAGGGTGTCCAAGCCCCAAGCAAAAGCCCCAGAACGACCACAGCACAGGGGCCAGCAGCGCTTGGCTGATGGATCCCAAAAACAAGATCTGAAAGCCCGCAAATCCGCGCAACCCTAAGTCGCGATACAGGCGGGCAGGCGCGCGCATGTGGGTGATATAGGTCATCATATAGCCTTTGATCCAGCGTGAGCGTTGTTTCACCCAAGGCAGCGCATGACATGTGGCCTCTTCCAAAGTGGATGAGGCAAGAATTTCCGTGCGATACCCGTGGCGAACCAAACGAATCCCCAGATCGGCGTCTTCAGTCACGTTGTACGCATCCCACCCCCCCAGTTTTTCCAGCACTTCGCGTCGGAAAAACAGGGTGGTGCCGCCCAAGGGCAGGGGCAGGCCCAATCGCTGCAATCCGGGCAAAACCACGCGGAACCAGACGGCGTATTCCAGCGTAAAGCAGCGGGCCAGCCATGTTTTGGTCGGGTTGTAAAAATCAAGCGCGCCTTGCAGGCAGGCCACCTCTGGCCCCCTTTGCGCAAAGTGATCCACCACTTTGCGAATTTGGTCGGGGGCGGGCGCATCTTCGGCGTCATAAACGCCCACGATAGTGCCATAGCATTGCGTCAGGGCATGGTTCAAAGCGCGCGGCTTGGTTTTCACCTTACCCTTGGGCGTGACCACCACGCGCATCCATCCCGGCAGATCGGCGCGCGCGAGGGCTTCGCGGGTAAGGCTGTCTTCTTCTTCCGCCACGAGGACGACATCCAACACAGCGTGTGGATAGTCTAGCCGCCCCAAGCGCTGCACCAAACGCCCGGCGATATCGCTTTCTTTGTACAGGGCCACAAGGATCGAAACGGTTGGCAACCGCGCCAAATGCGCGCGGTTGGGGGCCTCGGGCAGGGGGGGGCGTAGGCTTGCCAAAAAGGCCCCAAGTTTTAGTCCGGTCGATAAGGCCAGCGTCAGCACCGCCCACATTGTCAAAACCCATAGCACCGGCTTTATCACCAACACCCCCAGCCCCGCACCAAGCGCCAAAAGCCACAACATGGCAGAGCTGGCCTTGCGGTAGGTGCGGCAAGACAGATGTGCTGGCACCGTTACTTCGGCCGCCTGCGCCAAGGCCGGGCCGCGGGCGGCCAATATCCGCGTCTCAATCAGCGAAGAACGGGCAAGACTTGGCAGAACTTGGCCAAAAACCTCTGCCAACCTGTGCTGGTGGCGCGCGAAACTCTGAGGATTTGCGGCGGCAATCAGGGTGGCCGCACCTATCCGGCGCAAAGGCAGTATCCGTTCGGCAAGGCAAAAGGTGGCGCCTAAACTGTCGATAAGGCTGGGATCAAACGGCGCTGCCAGATCGGCCTGCCCCAAGCCTGTCTGTCGCTGCAAAGTGGCAAAAAGGGACGATTCGTCGATCCAATTGCGCTCTCGCAGCACCTCAATCAGGCGGTGGGATGGGCCATCTTTCACATGAGCAAGGGCGGCCAATAGGCGGTGGGGCGGCACAAGGCCACCGCGCAGCAATATGGCTGCCAAGCGCTGGTCACCTTCATGTGCGTCAGGTGCGATGGTGGGCGCACGGTCGGGGCGGAAGGGATGCAGGATCCGCTGGCCTGGCGCATAGGCCGCTGCGTTGGGTCGCAGGGTCAACAGGCGCTGCGCAATCGACATCAAATCCCCTTAGGCCCGAGGAGGGCCTTGGGGGTAACCTCACCGCGTTAAGGTTAAGACAAGCTTAACAAAATCTGCAGAATTCAAACTTTACATCATATTTATGCGCAAATCGCTAGCCATGCGACATAACCCTCAAGCCACCCGCCGCGCCCGCATAGCTTGGGCAAATCGTTCGAACAAATAAAAGCTGTCCTGCGGGCCGGGTGAGGCCTCTGGGTGGTATTGCACCGAGAAAATAGGCTTACCCTCTACCGCGATGCCACAGTTTGACCCGTCAAACAGGCTGACATGGGTTTGCCTCACGCCCTTGGGCAGGGTTTGGCTATCAACTGTAAAGCCGTGGTTCATCGAGGTGATCTCCACCTTGCCCGTGGTGAGGTCTTTGACCGGATGGTTGGCCCCGTGATGGCCGTGGTTCATCTTTACCGTGGTGGCCCCAAGGGCCAAAGCCAGCATCTGGTGGCCAAGGCAAATGCCAAACAGTGGCAGATCGGCGTTCAACACGCCCTTTATCATCGGCACAGCATAGGCGCCGGTGGCCGATGGATCGCCCGGGCCATTCGATAAAAATACGCCTTCAGGGTTCAGTGCCAAAACATCTTCCGCCGTGGCAGAGGCGGGCAACACGGTCACCTCGCATCCGGCCGAAGCCAGACAACGCAAAATGTTGCGCTTGGCCCCGTAATCAACAGCCACAACCCGCAGACCCGGGCCTTGGCGCTTGGTATAGCCTTCGGGCCAAGCCCATAGCTGCTCGTCCCAGCGGTAAGATTGCGCACAAGACACGTCCTTGGCCAGATCAAGCCCAACGAGTCCCTTCCAGGCGCGGGCCTTGGCAACCAGTTTGGCGATGTCGAAATTTCCCGAAGGATCATGGGCCAGCGCCACATGGGGTGCGCCTTGCTGGCGAATGGCACGGGTCAGGCGGCGGGTGTCTAGCCCGCCAATGCCGATCCGGCCTTTGGCGGCCATCCATGCCACCAGATCGCCCGTGGCGCGCCAGTTCGACGGCTCGGTCGGGTCCCACTTCACCACCATGCCCGCAGCCACAGGCGTTGACGTTTCATCGTCTTGCTCGGTTATGCCGGTGTTGCCGATATGGGGGAAGGTAAAGGTCACCACTTGGCCCGCATAAGACGGGTCTGTCATAATCTCCTGATAGCCGGTCATGGCGGTGTTAAAGACCAGCTCGGCCACCGTTTCCCCCTCAGCGCCAAAGCCGTGGCCGAAGAACAACGTGCCATCGGCAAGGGCCAGACACGCGGTGGGTTTTTCGGCCGGGTGTGACATGGGGGCAACTCCTAGGGGCGGGGGGGGCAAACGGGCGGAACCTAAGGGCTGCGGCCTGTGGGGTCAAGGTGATGCGCATTTAAGAATATGCCGTGATTTCAGCGGGTTGATTTTGCGCGCCTTGGTTGCGTGACGGGGCTGTGACAGATAAGGTGATCCCAAAGCGTAAATGGGGGGCTAAAATGGCACTGCGTGACGATCTGATGGGCCAAATCAAAGATGCGATGAAGGCCAAAGCGACCGAACGCCTCTCCGCCCTGCGGCTGATTCTGAACGGGTTGAAAGAGCGCGAGATTGCCCTGCGCGGCGAAGGCACGGCCATCAGCGATGCGGATGAGTTGACCGTTCTGGCCAAAATGGTCAAGCAGCGCCAAGAATCGGTGAAAGTTTATCTGGAAGGTGCACGCCAAGATCTGGCTGATAAAGAAACCGCCGAGATCAAAGTGATCGAAGAGTTTCTACCCAAGCAACTGACTGCGGCCGAGGTCGAAACCGCCATCATGGCCGCCGTGTCTGACGTTGGGGCCACCTCTGTCAAAGACATGGGCCGCGTGATGGCGGTGCTGAAGGCCAAATACACTGGATCCATGGATTTCGGCTCTGTCGGCGCCCTCATCAAAGCCCGCCTCGCCTAAGCCCCCCGCACCCCCCTTTCATATTTGCCCAAATATCCCGCAGAGGTCTGGAGGGCGCGCAGCCCTCCAGTTTTGGCGCGGCATCCACCCGCCTAGCGCAACTCCGCCACCCGCTGCTCAATGTCGGCCTTTAGGGTGATACGTTCCGCCTCGGTCAAAAAGGCCCCCAGTTCTACCACGCGCCCGCCGCCTGACAGCGTCAGATACTGCGGCACAGGCCCGCCCGTTGCGTGCAACGTCAGGCGCAGCCAATGCAGGTTGGCTTGCCAGTCTTGCTGCTGCCCGCGCGGGCCGTGGCGGGTCAGGGTCACGTCCCCTGCCGTCAGCACTAGGTCCTCGCTGACAGTGCGATCACGCGCATTGCGCGCAAGGGCCGCCCAAAGGCCGCCAAGGGCTGCCAGTAAACACGGCAGCAGCACCCACAATCCCGGATGGCCGATCTGCGTGATCAGCGGCAAGGCCAGCATCGCGGCTGTGACGCCGACAAAGCCTACAAACCCTTTGGGGCTTAGCGACTGGTGCGCCCAAAGCGTCAGGCGTTGGGGTGCGGGCGGGGGCGAGGGGGACCAGTGAAAGGGCATGACGACCATCTAAGCTTTGGTCAATCATAGCTCGATGAACAGCACTTCCCAGCCTGAGTGTTAAGAAAAAGAGGCAAGCTTTCGCCTGCCCCTTGCGAGCCTTAAGATGATTACTGCTTAACCAAGGCCGGGTTCTGAACCAACATTGTCGAAAACACTCCCGAAGTGGCGATATCAACCGTGATTTCGACAGCATCCATCATCTTTTCGCCAGGCACTTCCAACGCCAGCACGTTCGGGGCGTTCAACGGGAAGGGGCGTGTCTGGTTATAGTTATGGCTATCGCCATAGACCAACAGCACCGGTTTGGCGAAAGCGGCGGAGAGCTCGATCAGCTTGGCGCCAAAGTTGGCAAAACCAGAATGGGGTTCCCACACCTCTGCGCCACCCGCGTTCCAGTCAGATTCGAACATATTGGCCTGAATCCCCAAAACAAGCGCCTTGGAATCTTTGGCGGCGGCAAAGCTGTCTCTCAGCCATTTCACATTGGCCGCATCGCGGGCCATAAATTCATTGACGGCGCTGATGTCACTGATCTGGAAGTTGTTGTTCGATCCGGGGACATGGGCGGTGACAAAGGTCACGTCATTCAGCACCAGACGGGTGTTTTCGGGGTAGCCATCAGCGGCCTGCGAGGCGACCTCTGACTTGACAGTGCCAAGGGTGGTTGGGGCGGCAAAGAAATTCTTGCGCAGGAAGGCCAGACGCTCGAGCGGGTCGAAGGCACCCGCCTTCTTGCGGTGACAGTCAGTCCATTCATTGTCGCCAATGGAGTAAAGAACCGGGGCGGAAAGGCTGTTCAAGTAGGCCAGCTGTGCCAGCAGATTCTCATCCGAGCAGGGGGTGGAGCCAGACTTGATATCACCGACATGAAGAACGAGTTGCGGGGCGCGTTCGTTGACGGTTTTGATCAGGGCTTCGAATTGCGGATAAACCTCTGCCGGATCGCCATAAGCGGTGTCGCCCATGGCGACAAAGGTAAAGGGCTGTGCGTGGGCCATGAGACCTGCCAAAGCGACCAAGATGGCCAAAAGATTGGTGCGCAGCATCATAGAATCTCTATATATAGTAGCCGGATTTCAAGATGGCCTGCTGGCATGACACGTATGTAATGGCACGCCCAAATTTTTATGACCTTGGAGGGGATGCGCAACCACACCCTAAACCAAAAGGCCCCGGTTTTCCGGGGCCTTTTCAGTCTTAGTGATTGTGCGCGTGGTCCCAGTCTTCCCGCTTGGGCAGTTGCTCGAACGTGTGTTCGGGCGGCGGGCAGGGCAGGGTCCATTCCAGCGTGTCGGCGTATTCGTTCCAGTAGTTGTTGACGGTGATCTTCTTGCCAA
>CANIKY010000077.1 GCA_947468085.1 Paracoccaceae bacterium
CTTTTGCGATGATCAACAAGCCAGCCGACAGCGGCAAGGTCGACCCCAAGGCCGAAATGCTGATCACGGTGACATGGCCCGACAGCAACCCCGACGATGTGGACACCTATGTCGAAGATCCCGCTGGCAACGTGGTCTGGTATAATCAGCGCGAGGCGGGGCTGATGCATATGGACCGCGACGACAGGGGCATGTTTAAAGATGTCATCCTGTACAACGGCAAAGAAGTCACCAGCCCACTGAACCAAGAGATCGTGTCGTTTCGCGGCTTGGAAGACGGCGAATATGTGGTGAACGTGGTGCATTACATCGCCAATGGCACGGCGACCTTGCCCGTGAAGGTGAAGGTTGAAAAGCTCAACCCCAGTGTGAAGGTCATCTATTATCAGACGTTAGAGCTGCAAGGCACGGGTGACGAGCAGACGGCTGCGCGCTTTACGCTGAAGGGCGCAGAGGTATTGGATGTGAACAACACCCCCAAAAGCTTGGTGGAACTGACCCGTTCGGCCGGTGGCAAAGACGGCGGCGGCAGCCAGCCCCGTGCCCCCGCGCCAATGATGGATGCCGGCACCGGAGAGGCTTTGCAGCCATGACCTTTACCATCCTTTCGCTGACTGCCGCCTACGCCCTTGTGGCTGCACTGGTGACTTATTTGCTGGTGCTGACCCGGCTGCATTGGGTCCTGAAAGCAGCAGCCACGATGGCGACCGTGGCGCTGATTGTGATGACCTTTTTCGGGATTGGAGAATTGCGCGGCCTGCCGTCAGACGGCCCGCTTCCCTCCAGTTTCCGGATGCTTTGGGCCCAGGTGATTGAACCCAACCCGTTGCTGGGCGAAAAGGGCCATGTGTTCTTTTGGCTGCAAACGCTGGACAGTGCCAACTTCCCCGTGGGCCAGCCGCGCGCCTATCAACTGGCCTATTCCGACGATCTCAAGATCAAAGTTGGCGAAGCCATGAACAAAATCAAGCAAGGCGACGAAATCCAAGGCAAGATAGATGCCAAAAAAGCCCTGCCCGAGGATACTGCAGAAGCGCTGGCGCAAGAGATTCAAACGGGCGTGCGCGACGCGCGGGTGGGCGGGTCTTCCACCGTGGGCGAAAGGATTATGTCCTTTGATGCCAGTATGCTGACCTTTGCCCCCGAAGCTGCCCCCATCACCCCCGGCAAGGCGCCCTAAGGCTTAAGGGGCCTTGGCGGCGGTGAGGGTGATATAGGCCTCAGTCAAATCGGCGGCCTGCGCCATTTGCATCAAAGCTGCAGGCGTGCCTTCGGCCTTCACCTCGCCCTTGATCAGCAGAACGATGCGGTCGGCGCCCTCGACCTCTTCCAGCAAATGGGTGGCCCAAAGCACCGAAAGACCGGTTCTGGCGACGATCTCGTGAATATGCGTCACCAGATTACGCCGCGAGGTGGCGTCCAGCCCCGCTGTTGGTTCATCAAGCAGCAGGATCTGCGGTTCCGGCAGAAGGGCGCGTGCAATCTCGGCGCGGCGCTGATTACCGCCCGACAGGCTGCGCACCGGTTTGTCGAGCAAGGGGACGATGTCCATCATTTCAGATACAACAAGGATACGCTCTTTCAAGCGCTGGCCGAACAGGCCGAACAGGCCACCAAAGAATTTCAGATTGGCGCGCACGGAAATATCGGCATCCAAAGAGCGCGCTTGAAACACGATGCCCAGCTTGCCCAAGATTTCGGCTGAATTGCTGCGGTAGTTCAGGCCGAACAGGTCGACTGTGCCCGAGTCTGGGGCAAAAAGGCCCGAGGCGATTTGAAACAGGGTCGATTTTCCCGCCCCGTTCGGCCCAAGAAGCCCAACGAATTCGCCATTTTGGATGCTTAAACTCACCCCGCACAGCGCTGGCACGCCGCCATAGGCCTTGGCGACATTTTCCATACGAAATGCGGCAGGTTGGGATGGGTTCATAATGCGGACTCTACCATGGCGGTTTCAATACGGTCTTCATAGGCAATGATCTGGGTGCGACTGCGCTGGGCTGGAAGGGCATCAAGGGCCAAGTCGGCCACGATCTGCACGGGTCGACCTGCGATGATCACCACTCGGTGCGCCAAGCGGGCAGCATCTTGCGGATCATGGCTGACAAGCACGGCCGTGGCACCGCTTTGCACAATCAGGTCTGTTACCAGCGCCTGAAGTTCGCGCACCACCACGCGGTCAAGCGAGACAAAGGGTTCGTCAAGCAGCATAAGGCGCGGGTTGACCAACAGCGCCCGTGCCAGCCCCAAGCGCCGCTGCATTCCGCCAGACAATTGGCGGGGCCATTTGTCTTGCACATCGACCAATCCCGTAGCGGCCAAGGCCTGGGCTACAACCTCGTTGCTCACGTCGGGGCGAACCGCGCGCAGATTGTCAGCGCAACTTAACCACGGCAGCAACCTTGCGTCTTGAAACACCAAACCTGGCACAGGGGCCAAGGGCGCGGGGTGACCGTCGACTAAGGCCAGCCCGTCAAAGCCCGTCTCGACCCCGGCCAAGATGCGCAACAACGTGGTCTTTCCCACGCCAGAGGGGCCGATGAGGGCTACGACCTCCCCACCCGCGACGTTCAAGTGAAAATCCTTGTAAAGCACCTCGCCGCCAAAGGTCAGGCGGGCGATGGACAGGCTTAGGTCTGGTCCGTGCGCCATTTCAAAAGCCTCCTTTCCAGGGGGCTAATTGCCACGTGCTCTAACACCATGACGATGGCCACAAAGACCAACGTGTAGGCCAAAATCCCCTTCAGATCGAAAAACTGGAAGAACAAAGACACGCGAAACCCTACCCCTGAATCAGACCCTAAAACCTCAAACACCAGCACGATTTTCCACACCAGAGATAGGCCGGTGCGAGCTGCTGTCAATAAATAGGGCACCAGTTGCGGCGCATGGATCAGACGGAAGGTTTGGCCGCGCGATAGGCGGTAGGCGCGGGCAAGTTCGTCAAAGGCCGGATCAAAGCTGAGCACGCCTTGGCGGATGTTGGTGATGACGAGGGGGGTTTTGTTTAGCACCACGGCCAAGATCAGGGCTTTGTCATTCAATCCCAGCCAGATAAAGCACAAAATGGCGATAACGATGGCGGGCAAGTTCATGCCTACCACCACCCAGTTCAAGAACAACCGGTCCACCAACCGCGACCGGCCAAGGGCAATGCCTATCAGCGTGCCAAGAACCATCGCGGTGACAAAGCCCAAAGCCGCCCGGCCCAAGGTCACAGCGAAGTCGGGCAAAAGGTGTGCTTCGTTCGTAAGCCAGCTAATATGGGCTATGACTGTCCAAGGGGCTGGCAAGAAACGCGAATTCACAGCCAAAGCCGCAGCGCCCCAGAGGCCAATCATCAAAAGAAAAGAGGCCCAGCCAAGCCAGGCCTCTCCTTTGGGGCGCGGGGCAACGGGTCTTGGGTCAAGCGCCGGTGACATGCGTGCCTCGTTTCTAAGCTTACTTGCGATACCCAGCCCAGAAGGTGCCAGCGGCCAAGTCAGGCTTGTCTCCCGTCAGATCAGCGCCGCCGAACTTGGCGAGCAGGGCATAGGCTTCGGTGGCGGCTTGAATGTCGGCATCGGTGTAGCTGGTCACAATGCCCGCGCGGTAAGCATCGCGCAGCGCGATGAACAGCGCGTCATCGTCAGCCTTCATCGCAGGACGGATTTTGTCCCACAGGGCATCGTCGGTCAGCAGCGCCTCTTTGGTTTGGAACGAGGCGTCAAGGTAGCCTTTGATTGCTTCGCCATTTTCGGCGGCAAACTTGTCAGAAAACACCCAGCCCAGCAGAGGTGGCGTTTTGGATACGCCAAGGTCTTTCAGCATATCCTGAACCGAGATGATCTGAGCAGCGCCCGCAACCGAAGCCCGCGCGTTGAAATGCCAGAAGTTCAGGCTGGCATCGGCTTGCCCACCCGCAAGAGCTTCGTTGACCAAGGGCGGCGCGCCAAAATCGGTGCTGGTGTCTTTGGTCAAATCACCACCCGTTTTAGCGGCGTAATAGGCTTGCAGGATCAGATAGCTTTTATCCACTGGCCCGCCCGCGGCAGCTAAGGTGGCGCCTTTCAGGTCTGCTACAGATTTCACTTTGCTGCCCGGCATAGCCATCAAGCCGCCCACGGCCAGCGAATGGGGCACAATGGTAAAGTCTGCGCCTTGGTTACGCTGCAACGATGTCCAGACAAAGTCGGACAAAATCACATCAACTTCACCAGCTTGCAGGGCAACTTGACCAGCTTTGCTGTCGGCCACACCGCGGATGTCCAACTTGATGCCGTTCTTTTCATCAAGGTCCAGCTCTTGCATGGCGGCCGCTTCCCAAGCGGCTGTGCCACCTTCTTGCAAAGCCAGTCTGATGTCTTTGGCTGGTGGGCTGAAGGCCGACAGCCCCATCCAGACGCCAGCCATTGCTGTGGCAAAGGTTACGCTTTTGATCCAAGTACGCATGCTATCTTCCCCCTATTATGATTGATTTTCTGGCGCGCTAAACTACACCGACACCTTTCGTTGGGTTACCACGAAGCTGCATTCGCAATTCCAATGTTGAATATTCCAGACCATCGTTTGACCTCGCGCGCGCGATGGGGCCAAATGAAGTCCCGGTGAAACAACCGTCATAAGGAGGCCCGAAATGCGGAAAATAGCCATGGTATTGGCTTGCGTTCTGGTGCTGCCTTTTGCCGCCTCGGCCAAAGATAATCTGGCGTCAGACCCTGTTAATTTGCCCGATCTGGAATTGCGCGAAGACCTGTCGATGAGCCAGACCGAATATCATCTGGAAACAGGGAAATCCTACCGCTTGGTGATCATATCAGAGGGTGGCGAGAGTTTTTCTTTTCGCGCGCCTGATTTCTTGCAGCAGGTCTGGATCAATGGCATCGCGGTCGAAGGCCTGACGATCAAGACAACAACTTTGACTGAACTAGAGTTTGAAGATGATGGTGGCGAGGCTGAGATTTTGTTCGTGCCAATCCGCCCAGGCAAGTTCGAGTTCTGGATCGAGGGTTATGAAAATCGCGGCATGGCCGGCGATTTCATTGTGGAGTGAGATGATGAAACGCATTTTTCTGGCGATCCTCCTTTCTCTTGAGTTAACAAAGGCCGCTTTGGCGGCAGACACTGGGCTTATTTTTATCAGCCTAGAGCGTGGCAATCAGGTGGTGGTTTTGAACCCCGACCTGACGGTGAACACCAAAATCGACACCTCGCGCCGCCCGCGCGATATGCATTTCAACATGGATCACACGCTGCTCTATGTGGCCTGCGGCGACGATGATACGATCGATGTGATTGATGTCGCCACTTTGACCGACATTGACGCGATCCCGACCGGCCCTAGCCCCGAGATGTTTCAATTCAACCCCGATGAAACCCAGATCTTCGTGTCAAACGAAGAGGATTCGGTGATGGAAGTCATCGACATCGCCACCAAAACGGTGGTCGATCGGGTGCCTACGGGTGCCGAGCCTGAAGGTGTGATAAATTCGGTCGATGGCAAGTATATCTTCGTCACCTCAGAAGTGGCCGACATGGTGCATGTCATCGACCGCAGCAAAGCGGCGGTTCTCAAGAACATCATCGTCGGCACAAGGCCGCGCCGCTTTGTGGTGACACCAGACGGCAGCGAACTTTGGGTCAGTGACGAGCTAAGTTCAGAAATCCATGTGATTGATATCTCAACCCTGACGATCAAAGACGCGCTCAGCTTTGTCCCCCCCGGCTTTCGCGCCGAAGATGTGACGCCGGTGGGTATGACCATCACGAAGGACGGATCAAAAATCTTGATCACGCTGGGGCGGGCGAACAATCTGGCAATTGTTGATGCCAAGACGCGGGAAGTGTTGCAATATGTCTTGGTCGGCAGTCGCGCGTGGGATGTGGATTTGTCCCGCGATGAAAAGACCGCCTATGTCACTAATGGCCTGTCAGACGATATCACCATCATTGATATGGAAAGCATGACGCCGATCCAATCTTTGTCCGTGGGCCGGACACCGCATTCGATACGCGTGGATGATTAAAATGCGCCTGCGTCATCTTCTGCCGGTCTTGGCCTTGCTGGCGTTTCCGGCGCTGGGTGACGTGTTGAAGATCGGCCACCTTAGCCTTCTTAAAGACCCGCGCTATGGGCAGGATTGGGGCTATGCTCGCCTGATCACCCCGCCGCCAGTGATCACGGCTGACGCGGCACGGATGGCGGTTTCGGATTTGCTATTCACCACCGATGCCGTGGGGTTGAGTGTGAAGTTGGACACCCAAGCCGTGACCAGCGCCGATGTTGTGGCTGCAGCCCAAAAGATGGTGGCCGCGGGGGATGATTATCTTGTGCTGGATTTACCGGCTGATGGGGTCAAGTCCGTTGCCGATGCCTTAAAGGATCAGCCGGTGCTTTTGGTGAACGCAACCGCCCCCGAAGACAGCCTGCGCACGGCCTGCTATCCGAACATGGTGCATTCCGGCCCCTCTCGCCGGCAAGAGATGGATGCCTTTACCCAATATCTGCGGTCGATGAACTGGACCAATGTTTTGATCTTAGAGGGTGAGCATCCCGACGATGCGGGCCTTGCCGATGCCTTTGCCACCTCGGCTGAGCGGTTGCGCTTGACGATCGTTGACCACCGCCCCTTTACGCTGGCCAATGATCCGCAAAACCGAGAGGGCAACAATATTCGCCTTTTGACCGGCGACATAGACTACGATGTGATCTTTGTGGCTGACACGCGGGGCGAGTTTGGGCGGTTCATTCCTTATGCCTCGCTGCTGCCGCGCCCTGTCATCGGCTCGATCGGCTTGGTGGCGGCCCCTTGGCACTGGGCCTATGAACGCGATGGGGCCACGCAGGTGTCATCGCGGTTCGACAAACTGACGGGGCGCAAGATTCAGCCCGCCGATTGGGATGTGTGGATTGCTGTTAAGTCGATCATCACTTCGGTTATGAAAGTGCCGCAGCCGTATCCACCTTTGGTGCGAGGCTTTATGACCTCGAACAAGTTGAAGCTTGACGGGTCCAAGGGAGTGACGCTTAACTACCGCTCATGGGACGGTCAGTTGCGCCAACCGATCCTCTTGGGCACCAGCGATGCTGTGATCGTCGTAGCACCGGTTCAAGGCTTTAGTCACCAGACGAACACCTTAGACACCTTGGGAACCGATGAGGCAGAATTCGCGTGCGATTAAAGTTTAGGAATCTTGCGCTTGGCCTTTGGGTCGTGACCGAGCGTGAAATCGCAAAGTTCTTGCGGCAGCGTGAAAGGCTTTTGTCAGCCCTTGTGCGCCCCTCGCTTTGGCTGATCGTGTTTGCCTCGGGGTTGCATGATCTATTGGGCGTTTCCATTATCGCGCCCTATCGCAGCTATACGCCCTATCAAGAATATATCCTGCCCGGCCTTTTGGGCATGGTGGTACTGTTTCAAGCGATGCAATCGGCCCTGTCACTGGTCTATGATAAAGAATCTGGCGTGATGCGGGTGATGCTGGTCACGCCTTTGCCACGGTCCTTCCTGCTCTTTGCCAAGATTTTGGCGGCCACGGTTTTGGGCTTGGTGCAATGCGCGGCCTTTTTGGCGGTGGCTGCGGCCTTTGGCATTCATCTCCCTTGGGCCACGATTGCCTGGATCATCCCCAGCCTGCTTATGACCGGTCTGATGTTGGGGGCGATTGGTTTGGTGGTGTCTGTCTATACCCGCCAGATCGAAAACTTCGCTGGCATGATGAACTTTGTGATCTTCCCGATGTTCTTTTTGTCATCAGCCCTGTACCCGCTGTGGAAGCTGCGCGAGGCGGGGGCTAAGGGGATTTACTGGTTGGCCCTGTGCAATCCCTTTACCCATGCGGTCGAGCTGATCCGCTTTGCGGCCTACGGCCAGTTCAACGCCGTCAGTTGTGGTGTGGTGGTTGGGACTGGACTTGTGGCATTTGCGCTGGCGGCACGCGGATATAACCCGCTCATCGGCACGATTGGACAGATTAAGCGCGACTAAGCCTAGCTGCCCCCTTGCCTTCGCGTCAGGATCGGCAACATCAAGCTTAGCAACCCAAACAGCAGCACGCCTGCCAGCAAGGCCCCGATCAATCCGCGCGACCAGCGCAGCGATTCGACATCAGCGCCAAACCAACCTTGATCGCCCGACAGTAAAACCCGCCCGCGCTGGCCATCGGCCGCCCCCAGTTTGACATTTCTACCCATATCTACACCAACCGATGTGGCATCCATCCAAACGATGATCTGGTGGCTTTCTCCCGCCTTCATATCGCCCAGTGTCAGCGCCTGCAGTCCGGTGGACGTTGTGATGACCTTGATTTTTTTGCCGTCAACCTCAGCCAAAAGAGCGCTGGGCACGGTTAGCGCCACATCTTGCGCATCCTTGGCGCTGCGAATGGTGCCTTGAACGGTGCGCTTGAAGGCCGCGATGTCAAGGATTGCTGACAGTTCAGGAATGTCATGCATCATGGAGTTAACGGCTACGACATTCATCAGGCGCGGCAAGACAATCTCGCGCACCTTTTTCAACACGTCTGCCTTCAAGGTGATACGGATGGCCAAATCATCTTTTAGACGATTACCCAACTCATCCGCCATAAAGCCCGCAACCCTTTCGGGGTCTAAGCCAAATCCCTGTGGGATGGGAAAATCTTGCACAACCAATTCGGCTTGCAGGGCCGGGGCGAGAAGCCCACGCGCCCCGCCCGCCAGCACAACAAGCCCCAGCCCTGCTGAAAGGATCAGGCAAAGTGCGATAAGAATGTTCCAAAACCGCATGTGGCCTCCGGCTTGCTTTGGGGGATGCTAGCAGGGGGGTGGATTGAAAAATCTAAAGACCAACATTGGCCCAACAAGGTAGACATGATCAACGCAGGGGCCGCAAGTGTGCCAAGACACGGGTTTGCGCGCAGGGAGTTTAGACATATGTGGAAATCAATCCTACTGGCTGTCTTTATGCCAATCTGTGCCGCACAGGCTGGCGTGCGCGACCTATCTGTCCCGATGATGGCCCTTGCAGATTACGATTCTACACGCCTTGTCGGGCCGTGGTTCGAAGTGGCCCAGACCGCCAGCTTTTTGGAACAAGGCTGCCATGGCTCCACAGCCAAGGTGACCTTGCGCGATGACAGCCGGCTGACGCTGAAAATTGCCTGCCACAAATTCAACCTGTCCGGCCCGATCCTGCCCTTGGAAGGCGTGATGGCTGAAACCGATCCCGCCATATTCGAGGTGCGCTTTGTCAAACTGCTGGAGTTGGGCAACCTGCAGTTGGTGGTGCTTTGGCAGGCCGATGATAACAGCATAGTGGCCATAGGGTCACCCACGGGACAAATTGGCTGGATCTGGTCAAAATCGGCGCATCCTGATGCGGCAGTGTTGAAACAAGCCAAGGCAGCTTTGGTCGGCGCAGGTTACAAGGAACGCGCCATCAAGCCCGTGGATCAGGCGGATTAGGCGCTCTATTGGCGTCAGGGCGGATGATCGTGTGTCTGCCGATCGGCACCTAGGTTTCCACCTTGTGACACTACAAGGTCGAAGCTGCTTTTGTTTGGAACGTCAACGTGCTGTCGTGGCGTGACGCGGGGCCAGATGCTCTGTGGCGATGGAGTGCCCCCCGTGAAGTGGTCCATCAACTGGGATAGATAAGCTGGCCTACAGCGTAGGCCCTTAGAGCCGCCGTGAAGTTGCCCTTATGCTCATAATGGACAAACAGGTCAAACGCATCGCCGAAGCAGTAGGAATTTTCACCCATTGATTTCGACCGGCCGATGCCCGCTGCGGCGTCGGATCCAGACAGGCTGACCCAGTGTGTGCCAAAGTTTTGCGTGGCGAAGCTGGCCGACGATTGGTGATGCGATCGGTAATGGGCCGAAGAACCGTGACGTTGATAGGCGTCGTCCCCCTGTGTCGTGATATCCCCCGACGTGATCGTGGAATTGCCATCAGGTACCCAAGAAGAGATGCCATATGCCTGCTCACTTTTAGTCGCGATATCGCCCGTCATTATGGTGGCGTTTCCGAAAGATACATTGGAATCTATACCATACGCGCCAAGACCCTCGGTCGTGATGTTCCCCAAGCCCAGTATGGTCACATCTCCAGTGATAGCTGGCCCGTTAATCCCTGCGTAAATACCAGAAGCATAGTCAAACACCCACAAATATTGGAGAAACCCCATGGTGCAACTGATCCCTACGATCGATGCTACCGACCGTCAATGCGGCCCGGATGTTATGTTCCTTGGGATGGCGATGGCCTTCTCCATGACGGTCGTATCGACCGCCACGCGCTTGACGCTGCTCTCGTCGATGGCGCCGGATTTGCGCCCAGCCTCGATGGTCTGGGTCAGCAGCCATTCCACACCTTCCTCACCGATCCGCTTGCGCCAGCGTGTCAGCGAGGACGGATCGATGGGCAGGCGGTGCTGAAAGAAGGTCTCGCCAGTGAGATGCTGGCAGTAAGGGTTCTCGACCCACCTTGCTAGGATGGCCTCATCCGACAACCGATAGGCATGCTGCAGATAGAGCAGCCCCGCCACCAGTCTCGGGGGTATGGCCGGCCGCCCGGTTGCCGATGGAAAGAACCCCGACCATTCCCGATCGAAGACCTCCCAGTCGATGAGGGCCGTCAACTTCACCAATTCGTGGCGCAGATCAATCAGGTCGACCAGACGCGGGCGCAGCAGGTCAGCTTGTTCACGCGGGCGCGTGCGGTGCTTCATTTGCATACCGAAATTGCAGGGTTCTGAATGAAATCATACAAAATCTTGCAGGCGCGGGCCAGTAAAAACATCACATTATAACGCAAAATCAATGGGATGGAGGTTGTTCAGGGCGAACTGGGTAACGTATTGATGCAAGACAGCCCAAAGCTGCTCAATCGGATTGAGATGAGGGCAGTAGGGCGGCAGCTGGATCAGATGGATACGGCAAGCTGCCCTGGCGAGGAATGCTCTGACATCGGGCCCTTTGTGGTAGGCAGCGCTGTCCCAGATGACATGAATGATGCGCTTATCGGGGTTAAGCTCCTCGATCTTTGTCAGAAGCTGTGCAGCACTGACCCCATCAACGGTTGTGGGCTCGATAAAGGGCGCATCGAAGGTTTCAAGGTTTACAGCCCCATGAATGTTCACACGACCGCGCCCTGCCGTGCTGAGAACCGCTGGATTTGATCCAACCTTCACTCAGCCAAATGCAGGCTTGGTCTGGTATTCCGGATGCACCGCATCGGCAAAGTAGACGTCTTCCCCAAAGGAGGGCTCATGTCTGTTAGGATCCAACATGCTTGCCTGAAGCAGCAGACTTGGCTGTTTCGGCGCAACTACCCGATTGAGATGCAGGCAAATGCTAGGGGCTGGCAAAAGCGATCCTCACGCTGCTGGAGTGCCGGTACGGCGCATCCTTTCGTTGCGAGAAATTGCCTCCGAGAGGAAGGCTGGTTAAAGAGAATGTTTAACAGGAGACCCGTTGTGTGAGATCGGTCAAAGATTGGAACCGCATCGGGTTTGCCAGAGGGTATCACTCCAGCAGTTTCTCAGGTACATGCTGAAATGGTGGATCTTGTATTTAGAACATTTGCGCAAGAGAGCTGGCTGGTTCGGTCTGAACTCCGAATGCGCGCCAAGGGCTTTTTCTTAAGATGGTATACGTATTGGAATACGCACCGAGTATGGGGTCAAATTATACCTATTAATAACAAAATGATGATTGGAAATAATAGGGGGCATCCTTGCCCCCCAATCCCCTCAAGACCCAACACCCCATGACACCAGACCAGATTGCAGCCCTGTTCACCCATGCCGATGGGTCCTATCACTTCGCGCGCTGGGGACGGCCCATCGTTCCCGTGGTCTTTGGCTTAGAAGATCAAACCCTGTCGGTGCTCAAAGGCGCAATCGAAGCCGTAGTGACCTTGGCAGGCCACAAGATGGCCGAAGCCGATGTCGAGTTGGGCGCGAATTTGATGATCTTCTTCTTTCGCGATTGGGCCGAATTGCCCGGAGTGCCGGGGTTAGAGGGTATTATACCAGACCTTGCCCCCCTCTGTGACAGGCTCGCGGCCCAAGGGGCCAGCCACTACCGCCTGTTTCGCTTTGACGAAAACGGCTCCATCCGCGCCGCCTTTGTCTTTTTGCGCATAGGCGGGACTTTGGCCGATCTTCCTGCCGAGTATCTGGCCCTGTCTGAAGCCGCGCAGATGATCTGCCTTTGGTCTGACAGTGCCTTCGCCCAGCGCCCGATCCTGACGCTGCAAGGGGGTCAAGTCGTGCTCAACCCCCAAATCGCCGCCGTGATTCGCGCGGTTTATGACCCCATCTTGCCCATGGCCAGCACCGATGCCGCCCATGCACTGCGGGTCTTTGGGCGGGTCAGTCTGGCCCAAGTGTAACGACTTGCGCAGATAGTGCTGAAACCCTAGGTTTTACGCCATGCATACCTTCACCCTTCGCGTCTATTACGAAGACACCGACTTGGCGGGGATCGTCTATTATGCCAACTACCTCAAATTCATCGAACGCGCCCGCAGCGAGTGGGTGCGGGAGTTGGGGATTGACCAAGCCAAGTTGCGAACTGAGCAAGGCTTGGTCTTCGCCGTTCGGCGGGTTGAGGCGGACTATCTGCGCCCTGCCCTGTTTGACGATGTTCTGACTGTGCAGACGGCGCTCGCCGATCACAGCGGCGCGCGGCTGGTCTTGGATCAGGCGGTGCTGCGGGGGGAGCAAACCTTGTTCAAGGCCCGTGTGACGCTGGTCTGCCTGACGGCCATAGGGGCGGCGACCCGCTTTCCCGCAGCCATGCGCGCGGCGGTGACACAAGTGCTTTAAGCCCCCACCTGCATCTTTCGCGCAAAATGCTGCCAAGATCCTGCCTTATGACGCAGTTGTGTTGGCATTCCGACATAAAACGCTGTAGAGTTTAAACTAACCGGGACAAAAGATCCCACAAAACGAGCAGGCGTCATGGACCAGACAACACTTGCGGCAGCGCAGGAGATAGATTTCTCCTTGCTTGCCCTATTCTTGCGCGCAACCCTGACGGTGAAAATCGTCATGATGGGGCTGATGCTTATGTCCTTTTGGTCATGGGCGATCATCATTCAAAAACACATCCTGTTTCGCGCCGCGCGCAGTCAGGCCGCCGTGTTTGACCGGGCCTTTTGGTCGGGCGAGCCTTTGGATGAGCTGTTTGAAAAAATGGGCGCGCAGCCCCAAGGCCCTTCGGAAAAGATCTTCTCCTCGGGGATGCTGGAATGGCGGCGCAGCCACAGGCAGGATGGCGGGTTGATCGCGGGCGCGCAGGCGCGGATTGATCGGGCCATGGATGTGGCCATCAGCCGCGAGTCCGAGGCGCTGAACAAAGGCCTCAGCTTTTTAGCCACCACAGGGTCAACTGCACCCTTCATTGGCCTTTTCGGCACGATCTGGGGCATCAAACACGCCTTCGAGCAAATCGCCGTTAGCCAGAACACCAGCCTTGCCGTCGTGGCCCCCGGCATCGCCGAGGCGCTTTTGGCCACGGGCATCGGCCTGATCGCGGCTATTCCCGCGGTGGTGTTTTACAACAAGCTAAACGCAGACAGCGAACAGATCTTGGGCGGCTACGAGGCCTTTGCCGACGAATTTGCCACGATCCTGTCGCGCCAGTTGGACGCCTGAGCATGGGCGGGGGCGTTATCAAATCTGGTGGCGGGGGTGGTCGGCGCGGGCGTCGGCGCGGGCGCGCCGCAGCGATGAGCGAAATTAACGTCACGCCCTTTGTCGATGTGATGTTGGTGCTGATGATTATCTTTATGGTGGCAGCCCCACTGATGACAGTGGGCGTGCCCATCAAACTGCCCGAAACCGCCGCCAGTGCCCTACCAACCGAGCAGGAAAAGCCGCTGACCATCAACCTGACAGCGGAGGGGCTGGTCATGATCCAGACCACAGAAGTCAAAGATGACGAATTGATCCCCAAGCTGAAAGCCATCGCGGCAGAGCGTAAGTCAGACAAGGTCTTTGTGCGCGCTGACGGAGCTGTGACCTATGCGCGCGTGGCGCAGGTGATGGGTGCTTTGAACGCGGGTGGGTTTAACAATATCGGGCTTGTGACCGATCCTGGCGGGCCCAGTTTCGACGGCAACAACTAGGGCCAGGCATGAACAAGGGCCTTCTCATCTCGGGTCTCGGGCATCTGGGGCTGGTGCTTTGGGCGCTTTTGGGCGGCTGGTTCACTTGGACCAGCAAATACCCTGACGTTCCGGTGCCGCAGGAGGTGTCCCTGATCAGCACAGCCGAGTTCGATGCCATGAATGCGGCGGCCCCCAAGGTCGATGACACGGCCCCCGTGCCTACGCCGCAACCCGCCGCGACCACGGCCCCGCAACCCACACCTGCGCCCACCGCACCTCCTCCGCCCAAGCCGGTCGAACCCGAACCCTTGCCCACGACAGACCCTGCCCCCACGCCCGACGAAGCCCCGCCGCCAGAACCGCCGCCCATGGCACCGCCGTCCGACACGCCGCAGCCCATTCCGGTGCAGCCAACCGACAAAGCGCCGGTCCCCGACACGGCCGAACGCATCGCCTCAACCCCGGTTGAGGCAACCGATCAGCCCAAAACCGCCGATGTGGCGACCCCAGAGCAAACGGATACGCCCAGCCCTGACAGCACGCCGGTGCCAGAACAGCCCGCCGCCGCCCCCGAAAAGACAGTGACAGCGGTGACGCCAGATGCCAAACCTGCCGAAGACATCGCCCCGCAACTGGCCCCCACCACCAGCCCACGCCCGCCCACACGGCCCAAAACCCTTGAAACGCCGCCTGAAGAAACCCAAACAGCCGATCCAGCGACAACCGACACGTCAACCACCGATCAAGCAGCAATCGACGCCGCTTTGGCCGATGCCACTTCGCAAGAGGCAGCCGCCACAACGCCCACACCCTCCCAAACCGGCAGCGGCGGCACGGGCGACCAGCCGATTGGCGCAGCGCTGAATTCCGGCGAGGTCGACAATCTGCGCCGCATCATCGGACCGCTTTGGAACATCGGCTCTTTGTCAACCGAAGCCATGCGCGTGACCGTGACCATGCGCGTCCAGTTCTCAGAGGATCAAAAGGTCCTGTCGGTTGAGATGGTCGAGTTCGCCGGCGGCACGGCCGAAGCCGCCCAACAAGCCTTTGAAGCGGCCAAGCGCGCCGTCTTTCGGGGCGCGTCGATGGGCCTTGGCCTGCCTGTGGATAAATACGACACTTGGAAATCAATGCTCTTCACGTTTGACACCAGCCAAGCGCGTCTGCGCTGATGCCCGCCCCCTCTTTCCCCCTGACGAGGACCGAATGACCCTAAGCCACTCCCTGACCCGCCTGTTCGGCCTTGCCGCTTTGTGTTTGGGCCTAACGTCAGCCCAACTGGCCGCACAGACAGAGCCGCATATCACCTTTTCTGATCCGGTGATCGAACCCATGCCCTATGCCGTGCCCGATTTCGTGGCCGAAAACGCCGAGGCCGCGCAAGTC
>CANIKY010000078.1 GCA_947468085.1 Paracoccaceae bacterium
CTGCCCTTGGATGCGGCCCGCGATGTGCTGGTGAATGTCAACGCCTTGGGCGGCCCCACCCCCACCGCGCGCTATATGGGCGGGCGCGAGTTTGACAGCCTGACCCAAGGGCGGGTTCTCGCCGCAACACAAAACGATCGCCGCGCGGTGCTGGCGGGCATCTGGGCGCTGCCTTCTTTGCACCCCGACACAGGCCCCTTCCCCGGCCTTGCCTTTGGCTGGAGCGTTGAACCCCAAACCCACGGCCAGCGCTGTCTGGCGGCCAGCTATTATACGGCCCTGATGGGGGCGGAATGTTTGGGACTGATCGGGGCAAAGGGGCCTATTCATGTCGAAGGGCCCTTTGCCAGCAACCCCGATTTTGCAGCCATGCTGGCCACCGCCACGGGCCGCGCCGTGCTGCCTGCGGGGCAGTCTGCGGGAACGGGCTTGGGGGCGGCCATGCTGGCAGGGCCTTTGCTGACCACAAAAGCCAAGGGGCAGACGGTGCTGCCAGACCCCAAGCTGCACCCCTATGCCACGGCATGGCGCAGCAGCGTGCACGATCTTTGGGCTAAGGCGCAGGCCTAGGGCAGATAAAACGTCTCGATCAGATCCACCGACACGGGCGAGCCATCGAGATTGGTGCGCATGATATCGCCCATATAGGCCCACCACTTTTGCATCACCGGATGGCGGGGCAATTCGGCCATGGTGTCATCGGGCCTGTGTTCCAGATAGCCAAACAAAACGCCAGTCTCTGGATCCAGATGGATCGAGTAATTCGACACGCCGGCCGCCTTTAACAGGGCCGATAACTCCGGCCAGATCGCATCATGGCGGCGGATATATTCCGCCTCCATTCCGGGGTTGAGGTACATTTTGAACGCATGCCGCATGGGGCCACCTTTATCCTTGCCAACGACAGTTAGGGTAATCGCTACAGCCTAGAAAAGTAGCATAGGTTCTTGTATTCTCTTTTAGAACTGTGGTGCACCCACATTTTGGACATGGACCGAAAGATAGACCAATGTTCCGTCCATCATTTAGGCGGTTTATCTTTAGAGGTGAATTTGCCGTATTTTTGGACATGCCTTGCTCTTGGTCTAGCTGCTGCAATTTCTTGCCGAGTTCAGAAACAAAATCGAACGACAACTGATTATGGCAAGAATGGCGATTTTCGGATTTGGCGCTTGGTTCTTGTCCGGTCCTTGTGGTGACCGCAGTCTCCGAAATGTGAGCATATACTTTATACCGAGCATTTCTCTGACGCCGAGAACACACTTCACATATATTTCGCGGCGCTGAGCGGAGCGGTTGTGGAACATCTGTACCGCAAACAACGCATACCCTGTTAGGTAGCCATCCCAGATCTGCATCATCCGACGTCATGTCAACCTACATAGTAGTTCGAAGAAAAATCCAGTCCGCATTCACTCAAAATAGGGTGATCGGGCAACCATTGGCATCCCAGTCGTTGTTGGTTGTCAACAAGACAAATCAAGATATCCGGAAGAATCGAACAAGTTCGCATTTCCGGCGCGGGCACAAACTTTGAGCATTGGTATTATGAAAAATGATCAATCAAGTCGCCTCAGAAAACAGGTCTGGGTCACCCTGCTTCGAAACAGCATGTTCATGGCGCCGCACCCAATCTGCTCCCTCCTGAGCCATGACGTCTAGGCATTTGTATTGATCTGCAGTAGCGGGAGACAAACGGGGGAATTTGGGCAGGTTGTCTAATGCCCCCATCCCGTTTAGCCGTTCCCACGTTTTCTTGATCTGTGGTCGCATATCCGTAGCATCGATATAGGTACGAGCGGTTGAAACGGTGAAATATCCCGATTTTATCAAATTTGTTTCGGTGGTAACCGCCAAAAGGCCGGAAGCAATCGGGCAAAACCAATAAAAATCATGCTTCAGATATCGACCAATGTCATGCGCGACGCTTGCCTACGACCAATATGGACGCATTAACTTTAGAAACGGATCAAGGTCAGTGACACCTGCGCGTTGAACAAGGCGTATCGTCGCATGCTCTGTAATAAAGGCACTAGTATTTAAAGCCTTCAAGGGATATTCGATCCAATCAGTTGATGGTTTACTATTGGGATCGGTGAAATCAAGTTCACATGCGACAGCGCATAGCCTTCGCTTATTGTTAACTTCTTGGCATCCGAGTATCACAACTTCAGCCCTAAAATAGTCTCGCGAAGCAATTGCTGCAACGAACCGCCCGCTGTGGTTATTCCGAATTTTTTCAATCGCACGCATCCGCGACTTTTTATTCCGGAAATGACCGAGATTACGACCTTTCGAAAAATCAAACTTTTCTTGCGCTTGGGAAAGCAAGCGGTTAGCAAAACCCCTAGCTAGAGTTTCATCAATGCGGTTGCCGATTATTGTCCTTCGGGGCTTAACGCCTTTCGGCTCGCCGTCTTCTGCTTCAGCCATTCTGCAACCTACTAAGCTTTGGCGCGACGGACGCGCAGGTCATTGGTCAAGTTGGGGATCAAAACCGACGCGATCAGCAAGACCCCGATCACCCCCGTCTGGATATGGCCGGTGATATTGGTCAAAGCCATACCATTGCGCAGGTTCAAGATGATCAGGATCGACAGCACCACCCCTGTCATGCTGCCCTTGCCACCAAAGATGCTGACCCCGCCCAGCAGCACCATGGTGATGATGTCCAGCTCAAACCCCGTGCCCGCATCGCCGCGCACTGAACCCAGACGTGCGGCATACAGCAAGCCTGCGAGGGCTGCGATAAAGCCGCTCATCAAGAACAGCACGGTCTTGACGCGCGCCACATTCAGCCCCGAAAACCGCGCCACCTCGGCATTGGTGCCGATCACCACGATCTGGCGGCCAAAACCCGTGCGGTGCAGCAAAATGCCCAAACCGGCCAGAAAAACCAAAAACAACACCAGCGACAAAGGCAAAGGCCCCAGCAGCGCATCTTGGCCCAGATGCGTGACCCATAGCGGAAAGTCGCCCATGCTTTGATCTTTCACCAACACCCGCGCAAAGCCGCGAAAGCCGATCAGCATGGCAAGCGTGACCACAAGCGAGGGTATCCCCGCCCGCGCAATCAACAGCGCGTTGATCATCCCCGCCACCAGCCCCACGGCCAGACAAACCACAATCGCCCCCGCCGCCGGAAAGCCGCCCGTCACCAGATAGCCAAAGGTGCACGCCGATAGCCCCATGACAGAGGCCACCGACAGATCAATTTCGGCATTGATGATGATCAGCGTCATCACCAAGGCGACGATGATCTTTTCAATCGACAGCTGAAACAGGTTGATCTGGTTTTGAAGTGTTAGAAACTCCGGTGCCAGCACCACATTGCCGGCAAAGGTGGCAAGGAACAGCAGGGCCAAAAGCCCCTCCCATGTCATCAACCGCGCCATCACGCGCCCCCCTTCCCGCCCAAGCGGCCAAGCGAGCGTGACATGACCGTATCCACCGTCACAGCCGCCATGATCAGCATGCCCAGCAACGCATCGCGCCAGAATTCAGATACCAGTTCCCAGCGGGTCAGCGAGTTGTCGATGGTATCGACCAGCACGCAGCCGATCACCACCCCGATCATGCTGCCCGACCCGCCCAAGATCGACACACCCCCCACCACCACAGCCGCCACAGATTTCAACTCAAACCCCATGCCTGCGACCACGGTGATATTGCCAAACTTGGCCAAAAAAATCAGCCCCGACAGGCCGGCAAAGGCACCTGACAGCACAAAGGCCACAAAAACCACCATGCCCGCATTGATCCCCGCCATCACGGCCGCATCTGGGTTGGACCCCACCGCATAAATCCGCCGCGCCGCGCGCAGGCGGGTTAGGGCTAGTCCCATCGCAACGGCCGATAACAGCGCCAGAACCACGGTCACGCGCACATCCAGCCCAAACAGGCTAAAGGCATTGGCCTGCGGCAGATCAACCAGCCATTGTGGCAGGCTGGCCGTGGTGATGGTTTTGGCATCGGAATATTGCACCAAAAAGCTGCGATACAGCGCCAAGGTGCCCAGCGTGACGATGATCGACGGCACACGCCCCCAAGCCACCAGCACCCCGTTGATCGCCCCCATCAGCCCGCCGATGCCCATGGCGATCATGGCCACGGCCAAGGGGTGCAGGTCGGGATGGCCGCCCAAAAACTCTCCGGTCAGATAGGCCACAACCCCCACGGTTGACCCGATCGACAGGTCAATGTTGCGCGTCATCACCACAATCGCTTGGCCCACCGCAATCGGCAGGATCACCGCGGCTGATGTCGTGATGCGGGTGAACATCCTCGACGACAGATAGTTGTCAATCTGGGTGGAAAAGAACAAGATCGTCGCCAAAAGCGCCACAAACAAGGCGATGATCCGCAAGGTTTGGGGATGCAGACGCGTCATGCCGCCACCTGCCCGTGGGCTGACCCTGCCGCAAGGCGGATGACCTTTTCCTGTGTCGCCTCGGCGATATCCAAAATCCCCGCCTGTCGCCCTTCGCGCATCACCAACACACGGTCGGCCAAGGCCATCACCTCGGGCAGGTCAGAGGATATCACCAGCACCGCCACCCCCTCTTGCGCCAAAGCGCGGATGATATTGTGCACCTCGGCCTTGGCCCCCACATCCACCCCGCGGGTGGGTTCATCAAAGATCAAAATGCGCGGCTTGGTTTCCAGCCACTTGGCCAGCATCACCTTTTGCTGGTTGCCGCCCGATAGTTTGCCAACCTCAACCCCGACATGGGGCGATTTGATCGCCAGTTGTTTGCGATAGCCCTCGGCCATGGCCGCTTCGGCCTTGCGATCAATCAGACCAAAGGCCCCCAGCAACTTACCCAAACTCGCCAGCGAGATATTGGCAAAAATCGGCAGGCTTAGCGCCAACCCCATCTTGCGCCGATCTTCCGAGACATAGGCAATTTTATGGCTCATGGCCTGTTGCGGCGAGGTGATCGTCACCGCCTGCCCATCAATCAAAATGCGCCCTTCGGTGGCAGGCGAAATGCCAAACAGCGCCAGCGCAACATCGGTGCGCCGCGCCCCCACAAGGCCCGCAAAGCACAAAACCTCTCCGGCTGACAGATCAAAGGTGATGCCCGAAAACACCCCCGAACGGCCCAAACCTTCCAGCCGCAAAACGCTATCCCCATGCGGGTTGGCGGCGGATTTCACGGCGAAGGTGTCAATCGCACGGCCGACCATGTCCTTAACCATGCCATCGGGCGTCACCTGCGCAATGGGCTTGGTGGAAATATGCTGGCCATCGCGAATAACCGTCACGCGGTCGGCCACCTGGAAAATCTCGTCCAGTCTGTGCGAGATATAGATCACCGCGACCCCCTTGGCCTTTAACGCGCGCGCGATGGACAAAAGCCGTGCCACCTCGTGTGCGGACAGGCTGGCGGTGGGTTCGTCCATGATGAGGACTTTGACATTCAGGCTTAAGGCCCGCGCAATTTCCACCGTTTGCTGTTCGGCCAAGGTCAGGCCCGATGCGGCGCGGTGCACATCCAAGGTGACCCCCAACTGCGCGATCAAATCAGCGGCTTGGGCGTAAATCTGCTTCCAGTTCATGAAAGCGCCCTGCGCGCGGTTGGAGATAAAGATATTCTCGGCCACATCCAGATCGGGAAAGACCATCGGTTCTTGATAAATCGCGGCAATCCCATGGCTTTGCGCCTCTTGGGTTGACCGGATCGTCACGGCCACGCCCGCCACAAAAATCTGGCCCTGATCAGGCTGGTGCACCCCTGTCATGATCTTGATCAGCGTGGATTTGCCCGCCCCGTTTTCGCCGACAATCGCATGGATCTCGCCCGGTTCAATGGACAGGTCCATGTCTTTCAACGCCGCCGTCGCCGCAAAGCTTTTGGAAACATGACGCAGGTCTAAAACGCTCAAAGCCTGTCTCCTCAATACAAAAGGCGGCAGGGCCGCCACCGGGGCGGCCCTGCCTGTCAGATCTGTCGCACCAAATTACTTCGAAGCGGCTTCGACATTGTCCTTGTTGTAGACCGTGAAGGGCCCCATCAAGACGCGCTTGGCTCCGGCACGGCCGGGATCCTCGTCGATCTTGAAATTACCCATGCGGCCAGCGGCAAACTCTTCGCCGATCTCACCCTTGATCGACCCGGTCGCCAGCAGGTAGCTGGTGTAATAGGTCAAATACCCAAGGTCGACAAAGGACCACAGCGCAAATTCCGGCGCGCAGCCATTCATCGTGTACGACACCATCTCAGCCGGCAGGCCAAGGCCGGAAACTTTGACCTTGTCGCACAGCTTTTCGTCCTGCATCGCCTTGGCAGCAGCCACGATACCCACAGTGGTGGGGGCCATGATCACTTTCAGATCTGGATACTTGTCCACCAGACCCAAGGCGCGGTTATAAGATTCTTCTGACTGGTCGTTGCCATAGACAACATCCACCAGTTTCAGATCCTTGTACTTGGCATCCGATGCCAGAACACCTTTCATCGCCTCAATCCAAGCGTTCTGGTTGGCCGCATCGGGCGACGCGGACAGAACGGCGAATTCGCCAGCACCACCAGCCTCGTCAAACACCATATCGGCCATCACAGTGCCGATCGAGCCGAAGTCTACCTGCGCCACAAAGACCGATTCGCCCTTTCCCGAGGGGATCGGGCTGTCCCATGTCACAACCTTGGTGCCAGCGGCCTGAGCAGCCTCTGCCGTGGGGGCAATCTGGTCGCCCGCGTTGTTTGACAGCATGACTACGCCCTGCTTTTGGGTCGTGGCGGTGGTCAGCATTTCAATCTGACCGGCTGCCGAGTTTTCCGGGGTCGGCCCGATGTACTGGTAGGTGCCGGTATTGCCCAGCTCTGCTGCGGCTTCTTGCGCGCCACGGTCGGCCTGATCAAAGGGCAAAATGCCAAGGAACTTCGGCAACAGCACGATGTTCACGGCTTGGCCCGGGGTTGCGGTAATCACATCGGCCATCAGGGTCGTGCCCATCAGGCTTGCTGCCATCGTCAATGCAAATCCAAATTTATTCATGTCGTCCTCCCGTTGGTTGTTTTCGGCGTTAAGCGGCCGATCGCTTCGCGTCATTGTCATCTTCGGCAATCAGCACTTGCACGCCGACTGACCGCAGATGATCCACCATCCCCGCTGGCGCACCCCAATCGGTGACCACCGTGGATACCCGTGTCAGGGGGCACACCACCATGTTGCCCCGCGCCTCGAATTTCGAGGAATCTGCAATCACGATCAACTTTTCGGCCCGCGACAAAAGCTTGGCTTCCGCGCGCGCAATCAAAGGATCGCTTTCGATCACCCCCATGGGCGTGATCGCATAACAAGACATAAACATTTTTGAGGCCGCAAAATGCTGGATCGCGTCTTCCTCGAACGGCGACAGGATGATCCCCGGTTCGCGGTACAATTCCCCCCCCGGAAGCACCACGCGGTTGCCAGAATTGGCGATAAGCTCTTGCGCGATGGGAAAAGAGTTGGTCAGCACCTGCATGCGGTGCTGGCGCAGGCATTGCGCCATGAACCATGTGGTGGATCCCGCGTTCAAAATGATCGAATCGCCATCTGCGCACAGACTTGCAGCCTTGCGCGCCACGGCCAGTTTGGCTTGCGGATTGGTGGTTTGGCTGGCCCCGAAAGACACCGCCGTCAAATCTCCCTGCCCTGAAACTTCCGCCGATTCGGCCCCGCCATGCACGCGCTTAAGCTGGCCGCTATCCTCCAGCCGCGCCAGGTCGCGGCGCAGCGTGGCCAAGGACGCACCAGTCAAATCGACAAGGTCACTCACACGAACAATCCCGCGTTCGCGCAGCCGGTTTAGGATAAGGTGCCATCTTTCACGTTCATGCATGGACCAAGCCTAGTCAGAATCGCTCATATCCGTCAACAACCAATCGCATTGCTGCATTGCAGTAAGTTTTCTGCGCCGCAGTATGCACCATAGTGATTGACGATGAGCGATTCTGTCCGTAGATTTTCAATATGACCCAAAACATCCTCCTCTCGTCCCTTTGGGACGACGCTATCGCCGCCCCGCTCGATGAGCCGGGCAAACTGCTGTATCGGTCCAACCTCTTGGGCTCTGATTTGCGCATCACCAACTTTGGCGGGGGCAACACCTCAGCCAAGGTCACGTCGCGCGACCCTTTGACGGGGGCAGATGTGCAGGTGCTGTGGGTCAAGGGATCGGGCGGGGATATCGGCTCGATGAAGCTGGACGGGTTTTCGACCCTGTATATGGACAAACTGTTCCAACTGCGCGGCCAGTACAAAAGCCTTGATCAAGAAGACGCCATGGTCGATGCGCTGGGGCATTGCATCTTTAACCTCAACCCGCGCGCGCCGTCGATTGATACATGGCTGCACGGCTTTGTGCCGGCGACCCATGTCGACCATGTGCATTGCGATGCCGTGATCGCCATTGCTGCCGCCGCCGACCAAGTGGCCCTGACGGCAGAGATTTTTGGCGATGAGATCGGCTATCTGCAATGGCAGCGCCCGGGGATCGACCTTGGGATCAAGCTCGGGGCGATAGCAGAGGCCAACCCCAAGATGGTGGGCTTGGTGCTGGGCAGTCACGGACTGTTCACTTGGGCCGATACCGCTAAGGCGTGCTACGACCAAACCCTGCGCATCATCAACAAGGCCGCCGTCTGGCTGGATGCCAATGTCAAACGCCCAGCCTTTGACGGCGAAAAAATCCCAGCCCTTCCGGCACAGGCGCGCCGCGATGCCGCCCGCCGCCTGATGCCGCTGATCAGGGGCCGGATTTCCAAGGCCGAGATGAAAGCAGGCCATTTCATAGATGCGCCCGAGGTGCTGGAATTTGTCAATTCTAACGCGCTGGCCAGCCTTGCGCCCTTGGGCACCTCGTGCCCCGACCATTTCTTGCGCACCAAGATCAAGCCCTTGATCGTACCCGCCGATGCGGACGGGGCGACGTTAGATGCCCTGATCGCCGGCTACCGCGCTGATTACGCCGCCTATTACGAACGGTGCAAACACCCCAATTCCCCCGCCATGCGCGACCCCAACGCCGTGATCTACCTGATCCCGGGCGTGGGCATGGTGTCTTTTGCCAAAGACAAAGCCACGGCCCGCATCTCGGCCGAGTTTTATGTCAACGCGATCAACGTGATGCGCGGCGCTTCGGGCGTATCAACCTATCAGGGGCTGGACGAGCAAGAGGCCTTCAACATCGAATACTGGCTGTTGGAAGAAGCCAAGTTGCAACGCATGCCCAAGCCCAAGTCGATGCAAGGCCGTGTTGCCTTTATCACCGGTGGGGCGGGTGGGATCGGATCGGCCTCTGCCGAACGCCTGCTGCGCGAGGGGTGCAATGTGGTTTTGGCCGATATTGACCAAAGTGCACTGGATGAAGTCACCGCCGGTTTTGCCAAACGCTATGGCCGCGACATGGTGCGCGGTGTGCTGATGGATGTCACACAAGAGGCGCAGGTTGTGGCGGCCATCGAAGGGGCTGTGGCCGAATTTGGCGGCTTGGATGTGGTGGTCAACAACGCGGGCATCACCGTAGCCGCAGCGGTGGAAGATACCACGCTTGCCATGTGGAACCGCACGATGGACATTCTGGCCACCGGGTATTTTCTGGTAGGCCGCGAAGGCTACCGCGTGATGAAGGCCCAAGGCATTGGCGGGTCGATGGTGTTTATCGCCTCAAAAAACGGGGTGGCGGCGTCTGCGGGGGCTTCGGCCTATTGCACGGCCAAGGCTGCCGAGATTCATCTGGCGCGCTGCATGGCGCTGGAAGGGGCGCCGATGGGCATCCGGGTGAACGTGGTGAACCCCGATGCCGTGCTGCGCGGATCAAAGATCTGGAAAGGCGAGTGGAGCCAGCAACGCGCCGCGTCCAACAAAATCGCCGTGGACGAGTTGGAAGAACATTACCGCAAGCGCAGCCTGCTGCAACGCTCGGTCTTTCCCGAGGATATCGCCGAGGGGGTCTATTTCTTTGCCAGCGATCTGTCGAACAAATCGACGGGCAATTTCTTGAACGTGGATGCGGGCAATGCCGTGTCCTTTACGAGGTAAGCGATGGGCGAGATATCTGCCGACCTGATCGGAACGCTGAACGACAAGGGGGCTGAGGCGCAGGCCGAAGATTACGCCGCCTTGGGCCGCCAATTGGCGCGGCGCGGGGTGGATATCGAAAGGGTCACACAGCGCGCCATGGCATGGTCGGTTGCCATTCCCACATGGGGCGTGGGTACAGGCGGTACCCGCTTTGCCCGCTTTCCCGGGCTGGGCGAACCGCGCCATATTCACGATAAACTGGCAGATTGCGGCGTGATCCAAGCGCTCACACGCGGCACCCGCACCGTCAGCCCGCATATCCCGTGGGATAAGGTCAGTGATTACAACGCCCTGCGGCAAGAGGCCGCCCAGTACGGGTTGGGCTTTGATGCGGTCAATTCCAACACCTTCCAAGACCAGATCGGCCAAGCGCGCACTTACAAACACGGCTCGCTTGCCAATGCTGACCCCATGACCCGCGCCCAAGCCGTGGCGCATAACCTAGAATGTATCGAGATTGGCCAAAAGCTGGGGTCTACCGCGCTGACGGTTTGGGTGGGGGATGGCACAAACTTCCCCGGCCAGCAAAATCTGGGCAAGATGTTTGAAGATTATCTGGACGCCATGGGCCAGATCTACGCCGGATTGCCCAAAGACTGGACGATGTTCATCGAACATAAGATGTACGAACCGGCCTTCTATTCCACCGTGATTTCCGACTGGGGCTCATCCTTGATCGCAGCACAGACCTTGGGGCCGCAGGCCAAATGTCTGGTCGATTTAGGCCACCATGCGCCCAACACCAATATCGAACAGATCGTGGCGCGGTTGATCCATGTTGGAAAGCTCGCTGGCTTTCACTTCAACGATTCCAAATACGGTGATGATGATCTCGATGCCGGCTCTGTCGATCCGTTCCGGTTGTTTTTGGTGTTCAACGAATTGGTCGATGCCGAACCCAAGGGGCTGAACTTGGCCTATATGATCGACCAAAGCCACAATGTGACTGATCCGATCGAAAGCCTAATGGCCTCGGCCATCGAAATCGCCCGCGCTTATGTGCAGGCAAGCTTGGTGGACCGCACGGCTTTGGCCGCAGCACAGGGCGAAAATGATGTGCTGGGCGCGCATCGGCTGCTCAAAGCCGCCTATATCACCGATGTCTCGCCCATTTTGGCCGAGGCACGGGCGCGGCAGGGCGGGGCTTTGGATCCGATTGGTGTTTACCGCGCGTCGGGCTACCGCGCGGCGAAGGGTACAGAGCGGCCTATGGTGGTGGGGGCATCGTCCGGCATCGTCTGATGCGCCGATTTTTCTGCGAAAAATCACGTCGGCCGCCGGACCTACCCTGAATTTTCGCAGAAAATTCGTGGCCTTACAATTCGTGGCCCAAAGAAGCGGAGGGTTTATGGCGAACAAACGGTCCATCATTGACGAAAGCCACGATTTCTGGTCAGAAATCGTCTTTCCGCTGTTGCAAAGCCATTTTCCGACCCAAACCGCGCAAATGGCCGCAGGCTTTTTTGGCTACGGATCAGAGGTGCTGCGGCTGGATGATGAATACTCCACCGACCACCATTTTGGCCTGCGCGTCAATGTCTTGCTGCCTGACGCAATCATGCAATCCCAAGGCCGCACCATCGAAGATATGTTGGCCGCCCACCTGCCCCAAACGTGGCGCGGCCGCGAGCTGCGCGAAGGATACACCCGCACCAAAGGCGTAGCCCTCGCAGCCCTGGACCAACACTTGCTTTCCACCATCGGCCTAGCCCACGCCCCGCAAAGCCTGACGGACTGGCTGCAAATCCCCGAAGAAGACATCACCCACATTATCGCGGGCGAGGTCTGGCACGACCCTTCGGCGCGCTTTTCCACCATCCGCACCAGTCTTTTGGCCTATTATCCAGAACCCGTCCGCCTGCGCCGTCTGGCCCATTGGTCACGCTATTTTTCGGGCATGGGGGTCTATGCGCTTAAGCGCGCTTTGCTGCGCAACAACACACTTTACGCCTCGACCACCTTCGCGCGCAGCTTGCGCTGGGGGGTGCAAATGGCGTTTATGCTGGACCGCACCTATTACCCTTACGACAAATGGCTGACCGAAATGTTCCACCGCCTGCCCCGCATGGGCCCGCGTTTGGCGCATATCGTGCAAAAGGCCCCGCTTCTCACGACAGGTTGGGAGGAAAAGCTGCACTTGTTGCACGAAATGTCAGATATTCTGGACGCGACCATGGTCGAAGACGGCCTGATCGCGCCGCATCCGCGCTATAAGGCGTCAGACACCTCTGGCTACCGGCTTTTGGAATCCGCTTATGCCGAGTTGATCCAGAAATGCCCGGCTGAGATTAAAACCCTGATCCCGCAGTGGGAGCAGGTGCATTGGGAATCCTTTCATTCGGACTTTGTCGACAAAGTCGAGCTGTCCGATTGGCGGCGTATGTTGGTATTGGAGCAAGCATGAACTCGCTAGACCGCGTGATGGCCACGATCAACCGCCAACCCACCGACCGCACGCCGATTGACTGTTGGCTGTATCAAAAGCAGTTCCTAGAACGGCTAGAGGCCGACTATGGCCCGCGCGAAAAGTTCATGGAAGAATTCGGCGTCGATGTCTTTGTTGGCCTGATGCCCTTTCCCAACCAATACGGACGGCGCTTTGACATTATGGAATTGGACAGCCTGTCTTTTGAAGACCCAAAAGACCCCAAATGGCTGAACTATTCGGCGTGGAACTACGATTTTGGCGGCACTAATATCGCCACCGCCGTTGCCCAGCAAAAAGGCAAGCGCGCGGTTTTGGCGCATTGCTGGGGCATGGTCGAAGGCACGTCTTCCTTCCTCGGCATTGAAAATTGCTGGATGCATCTGGGCGGGCAGCCCGACCGCATGGCCGCATGGTTTGACAAATACGCCGATTGGATGTGCATTCAGGTCGACAATCTGGTCGAGGCCGGGGTGGATATGATGACCCTGTCGGACGATTGGGGCAGCAATGGCACCATGCTGTTTTCGCCCAAATCGTGGCGCAAGTTGATCAAGCCCTATGCGATGCGTGTGGTGCAGCACGCCCGCAGCCGTGGCCTGCCGGTGAACCTGCATTCTGACGGCTATATCCTGCAAATCGTCGATGACATCATCGAAATGGGCTATACCTCGTGGCACCCCGTGCAAGAAAGTGCGGGCATGGACCCGCGCGAGGTGAAAGCGAAATGGGGCGACAAGATCACGATCTATGGCTCTTTGGATGTCATCGACGGGCTGTTGAAGTTTGAAGGCGACGAACTGGAAGAATACATCACCAACCGCTTTGCCATCTATGCGCCCGGTGGCGGCTTTATCTTCAACGGCGGGCATTTCATCCAGCCCGACATCCCGCCCACCCGCCTGATCCAGGCCTACCGCGTGGTGCAAAAACTGGCCCCGCTTTATGGCACCTTAGCGGCATGACCCTGCCCATCCCCGAGGGTGCTGTCTGGATCGGATCAGATCACCCCTTTGATCTGGCAGAGGTTTATATCAATTTCCGCCGCGATCTGGTGCTGGAAAAGGCGCCCGAAAAAGCGCGCTTTGTCCTGACCGCCGACAGCCGCTATAAGTTGTGGGTCAATGGCACCTATGTGGCGCGCGGCCCTGCGCGGTCTTGGCCGGAGGCTATGGCGCTGGATGATCTGGATATCACCCCCTATCTGCGCGCCGGCCCCAACCATCTGGCGCTACAAGTTTACGGCCCAGGCTATTCGCATTTCGCCTATGTTCATCGCGCCGCCATGGGCTGGATCGGCTGGGTTGCGATTGATGGTGACATCACCCCCTCTGACCGCCATTGGCATGTCAAGCGCGACCCGTCTTACAGCGCACTCGTGCCGCGCGTGTCAATCTACGGCACGGGGGTTGAGCAGCGCGATATGCGGCAAACGGACGATTGGCAGAAAGCACCTGCCGCCCATTGGCCGCAGGCGCGCCTTGTTCAACCGCCCATAGGCCCGATCTGGGGCGATCTGGTCGCCCGCGATCTGCCCTTGCTGAGCGAAACCCTCACGCCCCTCACCCAAGTCTGGCAAACCCGCCTTGGCCCAAGCCCCGCCCCCACAACCGACCCGCACCGTGACTTGTGCGTCGCCTTTGCAACCTGCCCGCCATCCCCCCTGCCCCCGATCCTGCCCGCAGGGCACACGGCGATCTGGATCTTTGATCTGGGCCACAGCCAAACCTGTGCCGCCGCCTGCCACATCATCAACGCGGCAGCAGGTGACAGTCTCAGCGTCTCTTATGCCGAAAAACTGCGCGACAATCAGGTGCTTTTGTCTGACCCCGACACCTATTGCCGCATGCGCCCGACCGATCGAACGATCCTGCGGACGGGCGCGCAATGGGTCGAACCCTTCACCCAACGGGGCGCGCGGTATGTGATTTTCCGGCTTGACGCGCAGGGCGACTACACCCCCGAACTCCAGTTCTTCGCCCGCAGCCAAGCCTATCCGCTGGCCGAGCGCCTCCTAAAACCCCAAGCCACCCCCACCTTGGATGCCGTAGCCGAAATGTGCCGCCGCACCATCCTGTCCTGTCTGGCCGACGGCTTTGTCGATTCCATCTGGCGCGAAAGCTCGCAGTGGCTGGGCGATGTCGTGGCCGAGGCCTTTGCCCTGCAAGGCATCAGCGACGACCCCCGCCCCCTCGCCCGCGCGATCAACATGGCGGCGATGGGGGCCGCACAGGACGGCATCCTGCCATCAATCCTGCCCGGCGATGTGCCTGCCTATGTGGTGACCGATTACAACTTTTCGTGGATCGAACTGCTGGATCTTTACGCCCACCACCCCGGCGTCACCGATGCCGCGCAGATGATCGCCCGCCACCGCCACACGCTGGATAGGCTGTTACAGCGCCTGCACCAAGACGTTGGCCGCAATGGCCTGATCCGCTCGCAACCCGGACGGCGGCTGTTTCTAGATTGGTCGCAAGCCCCAAGGGGTGAGCCGAACCTGACCTACAACACCCGCTACCTGCACGCCCTTCAAATTGCCGCCAAGCTGACGGGCAGCGCGCAGGTGGCCGATCAAGCCCGCGCCCTGCAATCGGCCATCCAGTCACGCTTTTTCGCCAGCTTGTGGCACGAAAGCCGCCAAGGCCCGCCCGCCTGCCAACTGTCACTGGCCTTGTTGATCTTGACAGACACGGTCACAGGCGATCAGGGCCACCACCTCGCCGCCCAAATCACCGCCCGTTCACTCGATTTAGACGACACATCGCCGCCCGACAAA